>CAMEIH010000040.1 GCA_945917985.1 uncultured Clostridium sp.
CTTTGAAGTAAATGCAGAGAATTACTAGGAGTAATCAACTATTAGATGTTCTGAGAAATTCCTGTCCATTTGTTTATTATCCAGATTTATCCTGCTATATGAATACAAAACAGGATATGATCAAGATAGTAAATTTAATATAGGATTTCTAAAGAAAATTTTTCTTTGTAGGGATTTTGTAGGGAATCTGTAGTGGTATTGTAGGGGACTTGACACTTTTATTGTGTTTTTGCCTGTGATAATATTATCATAGACAAATGAGACATATCTCTTTTAAGAACTTGATACAAAAGCATAATACTTTTTGTATCAAGTTGATTTTAGACGAATGTCTTAGTTTTGCTTTGAAAGAATTAAAAAGAGTTTGCTTTCTCGCTTTTGAATTATATAGTTAAAGCGTGAAGGTAAAGTGCAGAGGTGAATAAAATAAAAAAACAAGTTGATATTTTCTGGAATCGTGATCATAATATAAGTACCAAGAGAGAAAACTCTTCCTGACAACAGGACACGAAGTATAAGGTGTTTGCTTCCGTTGTACTGGCAACGTAAAAACTTTGCAATTACTCTTTAGCATAGAGGATAATCAAGCCGAGCAGGTGAGAGGCCTGTGATTGGGTGGCAAAGCACCATAACGAAACCAGTTTTCTGACATTATGGAGAAATCTTTGATGCAAAGGTTTCTCTTTTTCGTTAAAGAAAATAATTTAGGACGTATTTACTTTCGTGCTAATATGTAATACGATATTAGTACGAAAGGAAGTAATGGCATGACACAGAGTGAACAAATTGAAAAACTGATTACAGCCAATGGTGGAATGATTCAGACATCACAGATTACAGATGTGGGGATTTCAAAAACTGCACTTTACCAATATGTAAAAGCAAATGATATGGAGCAAATTTCACATGGCGTTTATGCCACAAAGAACACGTGGACGGATGTGATGTATTTGGTGCATCTTCGATGCAAGCAGGCAGTATTTTCTCATGAAACAGCACTCTTTTTACATGATTTGACAGATAGAGAACCACTGGAGTATGAGATTACCGTAAAGACAGGGTACAATCCGTCAAAGTTAAAAGGCGATGGTATTAAGGTATATACAATTAAAAAGGAACTGCATGGAGAAGGGATTATTACAATGCAGACATTTTTTGGACATTTGGTACCTGTCTATAATATGGAGAGAACTATCTGTGATATCATCAGAAATCGGAATAATACGGAGATACAGACATTCCAAACTGCATTGAAGCAGTATGCAAAGCGAAAAGACAAAAATTTGCGATTGCTTATGCAGTATGCGGCAGAATTCCATGTAGATAAAATCTTGAGGCAATACTTTGAGGTACTGTTATGATAAAAACGGCTAAACAGTTAAAAGACTTAATTCGAAACCTGTCAAAAAAGAAATCCGCAGATGCACAGATTTTGATGAGAAATTATATGATGGAACGTTTACTGGGGCGGATTTCCCTTTCACAATATCAGGATAAATTTATCTTGAAGGGTGGTATGCTGGTGGCAGCCATGGTTGGATTGGATGCTCGCGCTACTATGGATATTGATGCAACAATCAAGGGAGCGGATGTAAATGTGGAAGCAGTAGAAAGTATTATTATGGATATTATTTCTGTCCCAATGGAGGATGGTGTGACATTCCGAATTAAGCAGATTACAGAGATTATATTTCTACCGGAGATGTTATTACTCCAAAAGAAATACAGTACAGTTTTAAATTGATGCTTGAGGAACGGTCTATTAATGTATGGGCATATAATTTGGAAACAGTTCTGGCGGAGAAGTTAGAAACGGTGATTTCGAGGGGTATTACCAATACTCGTATGAGAGATTATTATGATATTCATATCCTGATCAAACTCTATGGAAATACGCTGAATGGAAAAGTATTAGGTGAGGCATTACTTGCAACTGCCAAGAAAAGAGAAACTGAATATCATCTAAATGATGCACAGGAAATATTCGATGAAATACAGAATGATTCTAATATGCGGAAGCTCTGGAAATCCTACCAGAAGAAGTTTTCCTATGCCTCAGATATATCATGGGAAATGGTGATGGAATCAGTAAGGGAACTATACCGCTTGAGCAGAGGGTGAGTAACAGATCAATAATAAATATTTATGTAGAAGGACAATCAGAAATGGTTGTCTTTTTTTGTGGAGCAAGAAGATTAAAGTCCATTCCCACTGTACTTTTTGTCCATTCTTTGGGGAACGACTTAATCCATAGAAAGCCGTAGAATACTATTTGTAAGGAAGAGCAAAACCGGTTTCGCTGATGCTTACGTCAAATTCAGTTAAGGAGGATTCGATGGTGGCAAAAGCAAGCAAGAGCATTAAGGTTGCTCTTAAGGTATTAAAAGAGGCTATGGAATAGTACTTTTCAAAAACGGGGCAAAATTAAAGAATATAAATTTGAAAAACGGGGCAAAATATATCAAAACAAATTGCAAAAACGGGGCAAAAAGATTTATTATATATTTGGGAGGTGCAAGCTCATGTTTAGAAAAGACTCAATCACAATAAATGAATGGATAAAAAATTCTAATAAAGCATTGTTAGTAACAGGTGCTAGACAGATAGGAAAAACCTGGCTGATTAGAGATGAGATTGATAAGAGCGGATTTAAGAGATTTGAAATCAATTTCATTGATCAGCCTGATATGGTAGATTACCTCAACGCGGAAATGAGTGCTGAGGATTTTCTGGTTAAATTGAAAATGATTATGCCAGAGGAATATAAACCATATGAGACGGTTGTTTTTTTTGATGAAATTCAAAAATGCCCAGAGATTGTAACGAAGATAAAGTTTTTAGTTGATGAAGGAAGCTATAGATATGCTATGAGTGGATCTTTGCTAGGCGTAGAACTTAAGGGAATAACATCTGCACCAGTTGGATATTTATCAATTATGAGAATGTATCCGATGGATTTTGAAGAGTTCATGGTGGCTAACGGAGTTTCAAAAGTAACATTAGATATGCTAAAGGAGAAATTCGAAGCATGTCAGCCTGTGGACGACTTCATTCATCAGAAGCTTCTTTCATTGTTTTTTGTCTATCTTATTGTGGGTGGAATGCCGGATGCAGTAAAGAAGTATATTGAGACCAAGGATATTCGAGAGGTTGATAAGATTCAGAAGGATATAGTGGAGCTGTATAAGGAAGACTTTTCACAGTATGAGCATGAGGATAAAAAGCTTAAGTTAAAATCGATTTATGAAATTGTGCCGGCAGAGTTAAACAAACAGAACAAAAAGTTTGTTTTTACAATGCTAGATAAGGAACTTAAGTTTGACAGATATGAAAACAGCTTTTTATGGCTAAAGGATGCAGGAGTAGTAATACCAGTATATAATGCGGAGTCTCCTACTGTACCTCTTTTAGCAAGCAAGAGTAGCAATGTATTTAGACTTTTTTCAAGTGATATAGGCTTGCTTACAAGTGCCTATCCTGCAGAAACAAAAATCGAATTGATTAGTCAAAATGGTGAGGTAAACAATGGAGCTCACTTTGAAAACGCTGTTGCGCAGCAGCTGTTGTCAAATGGTTTTGAAGCATATTTCTGTAAGAAAAAAAACTTAGGTGAGTTAGATTTCTTAATTGAAATGGGTGGTAAGGTAGTTCCTATCGAGGTGAAGTCAGGTAAAGTCTATAAGTCACATAAGGCTCTGGCTAACTACATGGAAATACCTGATTATCATCTTGAGAGAGCATATGTATTCTCTACATTTAATGTGGAAAAGGACGGAGAGATAATCTATCTTCCAATCTATATGAGTTATCTTTTGAAAGAACCTAAGATAGATCAGCTGATTTTGGATTTAGATATGACTGGTTTGTAATACTGGTAGAAAATGCCAGATTTAACTGTAATGCTTTTTCAGAGCTGATAGGAGATGGATATCCTTATCAATATGGTGATACGAATATATATCCGGTGGCGCATCCGGGGTATTGGGGCACCATAAACCGAGGCGTCAACAATGTTGAAAAAGATTGGATGCGAATAAGAAAGTAATAGTACAAGGAGTGCATAGACAGAGAGGAAGGTGCCACGATGCCATTTAAGATTGTCCGTAATGACATAACCAAGGTGAAAGCGGATGTCATTGTGAATACAGCAAATCCAAAGCCAATATGTGGCAGTGGTACAGACCTTGCAATTTATGAGGCTGCGGGCATGGAACAGCTTCTTGCTGATCGGGCACAGATTGGAAAGATTGCAAGGGGAGAAATCGCAGTTACCGGAGCTTATAACCTGAATGCGAAGTACATCATACATACAGTTGGTCCGGTATGGGAGGATGGCGATCATTACGAATTTGATATTCTGGAGAGCTGCTACAGGAAATCCTTACAGAAAGCAGTGGAGCTAAAATGTGAGAGCATTGTGTTTCCTTTGATATCGACTGGTGTATATGGTTTTCCGAAGGACAAGGCGTTACAGATAGCGGTATCTGTTTTCAGTGAGTTTCTTTTGAAAAATGATATACAGATTATTCTTGTGGTGTTTGACAAGAAATCATTCCAGCTTTCCGGTCAGATAGTTGGAGAGATTGACTCCTACATAGATGCAAATTATGTCAGGGATAGTCATAAAAGGGAATATCCTGTACGAAGCAGAAGAAGTGCCGGAGTCAGGGAACTGTCAGAAGAGGCTTTCTATGAAGAAATGCTTCAGAAGAAGCAGATAGAAGACAATTATACGTATGATACAGATGATGAAAGTATAGAGCTTGCAGAACCGTGTATGCTGTCATCAGATATGTCTCTGGAAGATCAGCTTGCCAATATGGGAGCTTCTTTCCATGACAAATTATTTGAGCTGATAGATGCGTCACGTCTGGATAATAAGGATGTCTGGAAAAGGGCAAATCTTGACAGGAAACATTTTTCCAAGATTCAGTGTGATATGAATTATCATCCAAAAAAGAAAACAGTAATGGCACTATGTATAGCCCTGGAGCTTGATCTGGAGCAGTCAAAGGATTTACTTGCAAGAGCAGATTGGGCGTTCAGTCCGAGCAGCAAGGTGGATCTGATTGTGCAGAAAGCCATTATAGATAAGCAGTATGATATCATGCAGCTGAATGTAACTCTTTTCAAATATACGAATGAGATACTTGGCGTATAAATGAGGAAAATATGGTATGTGGAATAATATTTTAATTTCTGGTGAAACAGGAAGTGAGAACGGAATAATCATTGCTGATGAAGAATACAGGAATGCCTGTCGGATAACCTTGGAAAAGTGCGAAAGGTATTATGCAATTACATGTGGGGTATATGGTGCAATGGTGCACACTGTCTTTACAGATAGTGAACACTATAAAGATATGTACGATGATATGAAAAGTGAATTACAAGAATTTTTGGACAGAGATACTTCTGCCTTGGAAGAAGAGGAATTCTATGAGCAATTTACCGAGAAGTATATCTAAATATATTAAGCTGTTTTGCGCTAGTACTTATTGTATTAGCGCTTTTTTCATGTCTTCATAAGTGTCGCCTTTCTGGCGACCACGAAATGAAGGTCCTGGGATATACTCATATTGTAACGAGGAAACAGGAATTGCCGGAGAGTTTCCGGAGACTGGAGGCAGACATGTACGGAGCAATATTAGGGGACATCATTGGAAGTCCGTTTGAATTTGACAGAGGAGACAAAACAAAGGAATTTGAGCTTTTTACAAGGGGATGTGGATTCACGGATGATTCTGTTATGACAGTAGCAATAGCAGAAGCGCTGATTGCCATTGGACCGGATGCAAATGAGATGGAGATTGAAGAGGCTGTGATTGCCAACATGCAGGACTGGGGCAGAAGTTATCCCCATGCCGGGTACGGAGGAAGATTTAGATACTGGCTGACTTCGAGAAATCCCAAACCTTATGGAAGTTACGGCAATGGCTCCGCCATGAGAGTGTCAGCGGCAGGCTGGTTATATCCTACATTAGAGAGAACCAGGGAAGTGGCAGAGATGACGGCAGCAGTTACACATAATCATCCGGAGGGAATCAAGGGAGCGGTTGCAACAGCAAGCTGTATCTTTCTTGCAAGGCAGGGGGCAACAAAGAAAGAAATCAAAGACTATGTGGAACAGGAATTTCATTATGCTCTTAATCGGACGCTCGATGAAATCAGACCATATTATCATCATGTGGAAAGCTGCCAGCAGACAGTACCGGAGGCAATTATTGCTTTTTTAGAGGCGGGGAGCTTTGAAGATGCAGTGAGAAATGCAATTTCATTGGGTGGTGATACAGATACCCTTGCTGCCATTACGGGAAGTATTGCGGAAGCTTTCTTTGGGATACCGGCAGTTTTGAAAGCCGAATGCCGTAACAGGATTGATCCGGAGATGAACAGGGTTCTTGATGCATTTGATGAAGTGATGGGAAGATGCTGCAGAAAGTTAGGCGAGAGGATGCAAGGGAATGAACTAATCGAGAATGCGATTGATAACCTATATGCAATGCAGGATAATGACGGTTTCATTGATGTAGTCACTTCTTTATGTTTCAGAATGAAACAGGATGGCTGTGGGATGGTGCCATTTGTGACGGTTGGAGAGGGAGTGTTTTCCAATCTGGATGTGTACAGCCTGAAAGAAGGGGATACAGTAACCCTGGACCATGAGGTCAGAATCCGTATGGATACTGTGGCGGCAGAAGATGGTGAGGAATGGTTCTATATTTTTACAAACGAAGATGAAATCCACAAGCAGTCGGTACCAGAGGTAGTCATGGAAATTCCGTTTTCAGATATGTTTGATATTGCAGGCAGGAGTGACAAGGTGGCCGGGGTGGTCATCAATCCATTTGGAAAATACTTTAAGGCAGATAAGAAAGTCATAGAGTGAATTTTTAAAGTCTGTAAGAATATGGAGGATTAGGGATTATGGAAAGAACAATCAGAGTAACAGGAAAAGGAAAGATATCAGTAAAGCCGGATACCATAAGACTTCGTATCAGTCTGGAAGACACATTCAGAGAATATGACGATGCATTAAAGCATTCCGCAGACAGTGTGGAATTGCTCAAGGACATGATGGAAGGTCTTGGATATGACAGGAAGGCTCTCAAAACAGTGTATTTTAACATCGATACAGAATATGAGAGTTATCAAGACAGGGACAAGAGCTGGAAGAGACGGTTTGAGGGATATAAGTATACGCACCGCATGAACCTGGAGTTCCCTGCAGATAACAAACGGCTGGGGAAGATATTATATGCACTGGCACATTGCCCGGTATCACCTGAATTCTCTATTGAGTATACGGTGGCTGATCCGGAAGCTGCCAAAAATGAGCTGCTTGGAGAGGCGATAAAAGATTCCATGGCGAAAGCCAATGTGCTTGCAACGGCAGCGAATGTGAAGCTTGGTAACATTGTAAATATTGACTATTCATGGGGAAAAGTGGACTTTGTTTCAAGACCACTAGAGGAATTATCCCTGCGGTGCTGTGAAGCAGACGCACGTGAACCGGCTTCCTATGATATGGACATTGAGCCGGATGATATTGATATGACGGATACTGTAACTGTTGTATGGAATATTGCATAGGGAAGAAGCATTTTATTTTTCTGAGTTGATCCGAAAAGGAAGGGCTACGAGGTCTCCGGAATTGGACGAGCTTTCAATACCAGAGGAATTGAAAAATGTTGCAAAAATGTATAAATGTGTTTTTCCAAGAGCACATTGTATTGAATATTTGCTGATGTATGCGAGACTGGCATATTACATGAAATGAGATAGCAGGGTGTACAGTACTGTGATAAATAAAAAGAAAGTGTTGACTTTGAACTGACTTTAAAGAATTTTATAGTAATTCTAAGCTTTAAAGCATGTAGCTTGTGTCCTTTTTATTGGACATGTATAGTGGTATAAATTAATTATCAAGGTAATTAACAAGGTTCTATTTTTGTTTCTTTTTAATGATTTGAATATTGTAAACAGAGAAAGTGATATTTGCGCGGAGCAAATTAAAACAATAGTTCAGTGTCGGCTGGAGCAGTATCTTGGAAATGTAGGCAGTGCGATTATGGAGCAGATGGACAGGGCATTGCTTATAAGTCTGGGGATTAAGGGAACGGAAATAAATACAGATGTGGAAGCTTTTGAATTGCATAGAAGAGAGCACTTACAATGCGGCTCAAGGATATAAGGTGTACAAGGTTTTGCGAGATAAACAGGTTGAGAGAAAGGCATTAGTGAAAGAAGTGGTATGTCTGGAATCTATTATTGCTCATGTGGATACAGAGCAATTGATAAAAGCATTCCAGGAAAGCATAAAGATGTCTGATGAAAAAATAAGAGAAGCGAATAAGATTACTTTTGTGAAGGAATTGATGGAAGAGGCAATATAAGTCATATCTTTTTTTAGAACTTGATACAAAAACATAATACTTTTTGTATCAAGTTGATTTTAGACGAATGTCTTCGTTTTGTTTTGAAAAAATTGATAATTTTATAGAAAAATATAATGGTTATCTTATTACCTCTTTGGTGTGTAATGAAGATATTTCGAAGACCTATGTTGCACAATATATTAAGGAACACGGTATGGAGAAGGTCTCAAGAGGTTTATATATAACGGATGATGTGTGGCCGGATGAGTTGTTCATTTTACAGCAAAGAAATGGCGCGGTCATTTATTCCGGAGAAACAGCACTATATTTACATGGTTTGACAGATAGGGAGTATTCATCTGTGTGTGTTACTGTGCCACAGGGGTATAATGCAAGTCATCTAAAGGATAATGATTTTGATGTTTCGGTGAAATACGCTGCACCGGATTTATATAAAATGGGAATTTGTGAGATTGCATCCAGCAGTGGAAATTTGGTTAAGGTTTACGATAAGGAGCGTTGCATTTGTGATTTGATAATGAATCGTAATAAGTATGAAGTACAAGTATTTCAAACGGCGATCAAGGAATATATGTCCTCGAAGGACAAAAAGCTATCGCAGCTGATGGTATATGCGGATATGATGGGAATTCGAGATGAAGTGATGAAGTACGTGGAGGTGTTAGTGTGATTAGTTCATCAAGACAATTAAAAGATAAGGTGAGAAATATTTCGGATAGGAACAGTAATAAAGCAACTACGCTGATTCGAAATTTTATGATGGAAAGATTTCTGGAAAGAGTATCTGTATCGTCATATCGAGATAATTTTATTCTGAAGGGTGGAATGTTGGTAGCGTCAATTGTTGGTGTAGATATGCGAGCTACGATGGATATTGATACTACAGTAAAAGCATTACCATTAAATGAGACTGATGCGCAGAGAATAATTGGAGACATTTGCAACATCCCGCTGGAAGATAATGTTAGCTTTCAAATTAAAAGTACAAGAACTATAATGGAAGAGTTTGACTACCCTGGAATTCGCATAATGCTAGAAGCTACGTTGGACAGGATGCGTCAACCAATCAGAATCGACATTTCTACAGATGATGTGATAACACCAGAAGTAATGCTCCTGTGCAAAGAGGGATGGATGAGATGGATATGATTGCTGCCTATACCCAAATCATTAAGAGCAATATCGAGTATGACGCACTCAAGCTGGAAATGGGATACCAGGGAGCATTGGTGGATGAAATAGTGGAGCTTCTTGTGGAGACAGTCAGTGTGAAGCGGGAGCATATTCGTATCAGTGGAGCACATTATCCGTATCAGTTGGTCAAGGGCAAGCTGTTGAAACTGGATTATACCCATATTCGCTATGTAATGGACTGTATGCAGAAGAATACAACTAAGGTGGCAAATATCCGGGCATATCTGCTGACTGCACTGTATAATGCTCCAAATACGATTGACAGTTATTATCAAGCGGAAGTAAACCACGATATGTATGGAGGAGGATGTGCAAATGGAAATTATTAAAAAAGTTATTCTGCCTGTGGTGTTGGTAGGATTGTTATTGCTTATGTTTTATCCGGTTTGCAGTGTGGACGGGACAACCGACTATTTCATGCTTTGGATTTTGGTTGGTTTTCCGTTTGGTGTACGGAGAATGTGTCTGTGGCTCATTCCGAAAAACTATGGATTGTCCGGAAGTATCGGCATTTTGCTTTTAACTGCATTATCGGAGGTCTGATAGGCGGAGTGGTTGTGATATATTGTCTGCGCATGGCAGTAGTGACAATTATCCGTTGTATTATGGTAGGTTTCGGACAAATTGTCCTAAAGTCTTGTAAGTAAAATTTAATAATCTTGGTAATTGTAAAATGGACTATATTCGGGTATGATGAAAATGTGGATAAAATTATGATAAAGTTTTGATAAGGAGGTTTCTATGATACAGATTAGACCCGTTTCAGATTTAAGAAATAAGTTTTCGGATATAGAGAAAGCAGTGGGAGGAGGAGACCCGGTGTATTTGACGAAGAATGGCTATGGAGCTATGGTTGTGTTAAGTCTGGAAGCATACTCAAGATTAACAGATGGTGTGGAAAGTGCACTTGATGAAGCTGACAAGGCAGCGATGGAAGATGACAGAAGATATACGCATGAGGAAGTGTTCTCAAATCTTCGGAGGAGGGTAAATGGCTGATACGAAGTATAAGCTGCGGTATTTACCTTTGTTCTATGAAGATTTGGAGTAGAAGGTAATGTATATTGCGGAAAATTTGCGTAATCAAAAAGCGGCGAATGATTTGCTTGATGCAGTGGAGAATGCCATATTGGAGAGACAGCCTGTGGCAGAAGCATTTGAGCCATATCATTCCATGAGAGAAAGACGCTATCCATATTATCGTATCTATGTAAAGAACTTTGTTATTTGGTATGTGGTTATTGATGACGAAGGCGAAGATAAGATTATGGAAGTGCGGAGGTTCCTGTATAATAAGCAGGATAAAGACAGACTATTATAAAACAGAATAGAAAGAACAGCGTTAGGGCAGTTATGATGTTGTTTAGCACATTAAATGATGCTCTGTTTTTCACATGTAATGAGGCTGGCTTTATTACTGTCACCGATCAGCATACTCTGATTACAGCCTGCACCTTTGAACTTTTCGGTGATGTAATTGTGGCCTTCCTCTTTGGTAAGTCCCTCCAGGTTATAATTCATGACAATACGCTGCTTAAGCGGTTCATGAATGCCAAGGCCAAGAGTTGAGTTTAACTTTGGAAGACCGGCTAAAAGAATGGCAGCCCGGTTGCGGGAGTCCATCTCAAAATTAAACAGGATCTTTAAGTTATTGAGGATGGCATTGTTTATGTAGTTGGCCTCGTCAATGATGATGACAGGTGTTTTTCTCTTTTCAACGGAGAGCCTTGTGATTTCTTCCTGAATGATGCGGAAGTTATCCGGCTTTTTAAAGGCAGGCTCTGCCCCCAGTTCCCTGACGAGATTCCGGTAGAAGTCATTTGGAGTCAGGGTGGAAAGACTGGAATAAATGACTTTGTAAAGTGAGGGATTAAGATTTGATGCCCAGCTCCTTATGGTGGTGGTTTTGCCCCTTCCCGGACTGCCGGTAAGTAGACCGAAACCTTTTGTTTTGGCAAGATAATCCAGCCTGAAAATGGTCTCCCTGTATTCGGATGTATCGACTAAGATTTCTTTGGAATTCTTTATGAATGGATTGAATTCCAGACCATATCTTGTAAAGTAGTCCATTATTCTTCACCTCTGCATAAATGTATTTTTTCACGCTTGATATAGGCGTTTTCCGTTTTGTTAAGAAGGATTATACTTTTTTAACAACTATTTACGTGACTACAATTTTGACTGCTGTTGTTTACGAAATCGTGAAACAATGAGAATACCGTAAGAAATACGTAGGGAATGTCTATGGAGAATAATTAGAAAAAATCGGACATAATTTCGTAATTATTTTCTCCTGTATATGAACCAGTTACTCTTCACTCAGTCTGTTTTGGTGAAAGTGTATCATTTTGTGAATATATTGTCTATTTTAGTTCATAGACATCGATACGTTGTAAATCTATGATGAAAGTATAATCAAGGGGGGATGATTTTGAAATCATTTAGTGTTCTTATGAAACCCGCATCCGGGTATTGTAATATGCAATGTGATTATTGCTTTTACAGAGATGAACAACAATACCAAAACAATCATAAAGATTATATGAGTTTGGAAGTGGCTGAGGAGGCAATTACGAAATTTGTGGA
This sequence comes from uncultured Clostridium sp., assembly GCA_945917985.1. Taxonomy (GTDB): domain Bacteria; phylum Bacillota; class Clostridia; order Lachnospirales; family Lachnospiraceae; genus Suilimivivens. The sequence goes on from CAMEIH010000040.1 coordinate 12,180, forward strand.
AGAAGCTGAGGAACAGGTTTCCTTTTTCTTTCAGGGAGGAGAACCACTTCTGGCAGGAATATCTTTTTTTGAAGAGGTCATTTCTATTCAAAGGAGAGTTAACAGAAGAGGAATAAGAATCAACAATGCAGTTCAAACAAATGGATTACTTATTAATGAAGAATGGAGTTCTTTTTTTAGAGATAACGGCATTTTAGTGGGTGTTTCCTTAGATGGGATAGAAGAGACACATGATATTCACAGAGTGTCTTTGGACGGAACGCCTACTTACAAAAAAATTCTGAATAACATCGGTCTCTTAAAACAGTATGAAGTAGAATTCAATATACTCACGGTGATAAATCGAGACACCGCGAATCACATTAGTGAAATATTCGAAGAATACAGGAAACAGAAGTTCATGAATCAGCAATACATCATATGTAGAGATCCTCTTGGGACTTCGGACAGAGATAATAGATTTTCTGTTTCGACGTTAGAATACGGAGAATTTCTTGTCAATCTGTTTGATATGTGGAGGGAAGAACTATACAAGGGAAACCTGGTGAGCGTTAGGCAATTTGAAAATTATATAGGCATATTGCTGGGAATCTCTCCTGAAAATTGTGAACAATGCGGTAACTGCGGTGTTACGTATGCGATGGAAGCGAATGGGGATATATATCCTTGTGATTTCTATATGATTGATCAATTTTTTCTGGGAAACATTGTGAAAGACTCCATATCAGATATAGACAAGAAAAGGAATGAATTGAATTTTATAAAGAGATCAACTATGTTTTCGCAGAAATGTAGGGAATGTAAATATTTGAACATATGTCGGAATGAGTGTCAAAGAAATCGGATTAGGGATAGTCAGGGCAATTGGCTTTGTCAGTACTGTGAAGGGTATTACTATTTTTTCAGCAGACGATATGAACAAATGGTTGAGATTGCAAAACTTTATCTTAAAATGCTAAATATCAGAAAGGAACTATAAATAAAAATGGATATCAGACCAAACATTATTTTCTATTTTGTCGATCAGCAGCGTGCTGATACTTGTGGTTGCTATGGACAACCTTTAGAAGTTACTCCGGTGTTGGATCAGCTTGCAGAAGAAGGAGTTGTGTTTGAAAATGCCTTTACACCGCAACCGGTATGTGGACCCTGCAGGGCTATATTCCAGACCGGGAAATATGCTACAGAGCTGGGATGTCAAAAAAATGATAAGATGTTGCCGGATGATGTAAAGACTATCGCAGATTACTTTGAGGAGGCAGGTTATGAAACTGCTTATGTTGGTAAATGGCATCTGGCTAGTGATGAAAGTAAAGGGATTGATAATAAGGTTAAACCAGTTCCATCAGAATTTCGTGGAGGTTACAAGGGGTTCTGGAGAGTAGCGGATGTATTAGAGTTCACTTCTCATGGATATGATGGCTATGTGTTTGATGAGAATAACAATAAATTGGAATTCAAAGGGTATCGGGCGGATTGTATAACTGATTTCGCCTTAGAATTTTTCGAGCGGAGAAATAAAGAAAAACCTTTCTTCCTGACTATATCTCATATAGAACCGCATCATCAGAATGATCATGGTCACTATGAAGGACCCATAGGGTGCAGAGAAGAATTTGCGGATTTTGTTCTTCCGGGTGATTTGGAGGCTCTTGAGGGAAATGCAAAAGAAGAGTATCCGGACTACCTGGGACAAATTCACAGTCTTGATAAGAATCTTGGAAGATTAATTGAGACATTAAAAGAAACAGGGATATATGATAACACAATTATCGTGTATGCTTCTGACCACGGTTCTCATTTCAAAACGAGAAATCATGATAATCATTTAATGGGATATGACGATTATAAAAGAACTTGCCATGATGCCGCGTTACATGTGCCATTAATTATTTCAGGAGGCAAATTTAGAGGGAATAGAAGAATTCATGAAGTAGTAAGCACGGAGAGCCTGCCCAAAACGATTCTTGCCATGGCGGGAATAGATGTTGGGGATAACATGATTGGAGAAAATCTGGAGTGTATAGTGTCAGGGGAAAGTTCAGAAAGAGAAAATGCAGCTTATGCTCAAATCTCTGAGAGCCGATATGGTAGGTGCATACGAACAGAAAAATACACTTATGCAGTATATTCGCCGGATTATGATGGAGATTACTGTGGGCAGGTAACAAAATATGCTGACGATTTTCTTTATGATAACGAGAAAGATCCGTACCAATTGAATAATGTTGTATATGATTCTGCTTACTCTGACATAAAAATGAACCTGAGAAGTAAGTTGGTCTCTTGGATTCAAAAATCAGAGGGAATTACTCCGGTTATCTATGATGAAAACGGTTTTCTCCGGGAGGAAGTGGGTAGTTGAAAAAACAGATTGTTTTATTGATGACAGATACTACAAGAAAAGACATGGTTGGTTGTTACGGCAATCCGAAGATGGTTACTCCAAATCTGGATATGCTGGCGGAGGAAGGCATTGTTTTTGAGAATGCTTATAGTTGCCAGCCGGTATGTGGACCAGCCAGAAGTGCTATATTTACAGGTACTTTTCCACATACTAATGGCATGGTGACCAATGGTGTGCCTTTGGGAGAAAATGTAAAAACCATCGGACAGAGATTATCAGATCATGGAGTGAAATGTGGATACATAGGAAAATGGCATTTAGACGGAGGCGATTACTTTGGCTTGGGAAAATGCCCCGAGGGATGGGATCCGGATTATTGGTATGATATGAAGTGCTATCTTGATGAACTAAGTGAGGATGAACGTGTTCGCTCCAGGCAGTCGGCAGAATCCTATAAACCGGATTTCTCTGAAGAATTTACCTATGCACACAGGTGTACAAACCGTGCCATAGATTTTTTGGAGAAATATCAAAATGATGATTTCTTTCTTACGGTATCCTATGACGAACCGCATGGTCCTTCTTTATGTCCTGCTCCGTTCAATACGATGTACGATGGCTTTCGATTTGATGCCTCGGAAAAGTTTACTGACTCATTGGAAAACAAACCGCTGATGCAACGCCTATGGGCAGGAGATAATTTGACTGCTTCAGAAGAAGAGATTAACCGGGCTAGTGATTCTTTGTCATTATTTCTTGGATGTAATAGCTTCGCAGATTATGAAATGGGGCGAGTTTTAGATGTGATTCGTGAAAAAATGCCGAATGCCATGGTAATATACACCTCGGATCATGGTGATATGTTGGGAGAGCATCGTCTGTTTTCTAAAAATGCAACGATTTATAATGGGGTAACCAACATTCCATTAATTATCAAGGGAGGAGAGCGGGGGAAAACAGTGACAGCCCCGGCATCACATATTGATATTGCTCCTACAGTACTGGAGTATTTTGATATAAAGATTCCCAAATTGCTGGAAGGAAAAAGTATGCTTCCTCAGATATATGATACTACAGTGCAGATAAATAGTGAGGTATATACAGAATTTACAAGATATGAAATAGATCATGACGGGTTTGGTGGATTACAGATTATGCGTGGTGTTATTTCAGAAGATTATAAGTTGGCAATCAATCTTTTGGATAAGGATGAATTCTATAATTTGAAGAAGGACCCAAATGAGATGGTGAATGAGATTGATAACCCGGAATATCTTGAAACCATCCGGATATACCATGCTAAATTGATAGCGCATATGAATAAAACAAGGGACTTGTACAGGGGATATCAGTGGTCATTAAGACCTTGGAACAAAGGATATGTTCCAAGCTGGGACAATGAAGGATATACCAGACAACGTGAAAACGAAGAGTATGAACCAAGACAGCTGGATTATGATACAGGGCTGCCGATGAAGGAAGCTGTCAGAAGCAAGTATTTGTATGGTGTGGGAGACAAAGATGATACAGAAAAGAGAAGAGAACGAGATGGGTAAAGGAACTGTATTGTGATATGAGAAAACCTATTGTACATGAAAAAGATGTCGAAAACTGTGTCGCGGCATATGGGAATGATTTAAGAGTGATATTTACATCAGCATCTTCCTGTATTGTGAAGGGGAAAAGCCTTTTTGCTTATGGAATAACCTGCTGAAGTACAACGGATTGTCATATCCAATGATTCTGGAAATTTCTGCAACCGAATATTTGGTCGTTTCCAATAGAAGTTGGGCATTTGCAATTCGAATAGAAACAATGTATTGCATGGGTGTAATGCCCATGCATTTTTTAAAATTGCGAATAAACCAACTGATACTCATACCATGAGATTTTGCATATTCCTCGATATTGATTTCCTTGCTGTAATTGTCATTGAAATACTGGACAGCCTTGTCCATTTCTTTGTCCAGATATATGTGTTGAATTTTTCTTTCTTTTTTCAATTCCCGATGGATAGATATGAACAGATAACGCAGCAAGAGAGTAAGAAGCTCCTCGTAACCCTCCTGACAGCGTTGCAGTTCCTGTATCATTTTCTTAAAAATCCTCTCGTACTCTAGTGATGTGCCAACAAAGAAAGTGCGCATACTATCGTTTATGCCATATTTCCTGAGAGTATTCTTCGCATCTCCACCAGTAAAGTGAACCCAGTAGACTTCTGTCTTATCCTTCCCATAGTACTCATACTTCTGCAATTCTTTAGGGCGAAATAATACCATGTTTCCTGCAGTAACAATCGTATCATCTTTGTCATTGTCAAAGTGAAAATGTGCTTGTCCGGCACTTATATAAATTAATTGATAGTCTACGCGACCTCGGGGGCGATAGGTAGGAAGTTTGTTTTTGGTAACTAATCTGTAGGTTCCACAACTGCAGACAATAAGCGGTTTGCTTTTGTCTTTGTAGTCAATGGAGGAATTGTTCATATAACCTGAATTTAAATACATTGCAGCCTCCGGAATTTATGGTTTTATAACCTTTACTAGTTTATTAAATTATATCATTTTGTGCATATTATGTCTATTATTGTTTATAGACTTTGCTGGTTGCGAAAAATAAGATAAAGATGGAAATAGACAAAGAAATTGATAGAAATGATTCGCTTTTTTTAGAAGAAAAAGATAAGAGATGAAATGTTAATTGCTAATCATTCACCAGCATCATATAATGAAAAGAGGAAAGCGAGGTGACATGCCATGACAAAACAGAATAAAAAGACAATTTGTACGGCGGGAATTGTCACGGCTGTGATTCTCGCTGCCTATATCTGCCGTTTGATCGGCATAAACGGATTTTATTCAAGGCAAACAGGACTGATACGTTCTTTTCTGTATATTGCCCTGTTTGTCTCATGGGGAATCTGGGCATACAGCCGTATCATTCAGCCCGTGACACGACGGTACCTTTTGGCGATCGCTTTTCTGATGGCGTTCTGGTTTGTTGTCAGGACGCTGAAATATAATTTTGTTTCTCCGGAGCGCTATCCGCATGTTGTCCGATATCTCTGGTATCTGTATTATCTGGCTATTTTGTTTATCCCTCTGCTGGCGGTATTTGTGGCCATGTCCATCGGAAAGCCGGAGGACTACCATTTGTCAAAGAGGGCTGCGCTTTTATACATACCCACAACTATCCTGTTCCTGCTGGTGATTACCAATGATCTGCATCAGCTTGTGTTTACCTTTCCGAAAGACGCAGCTGTGTGGACGGATGATGAATATGGATATACCATTGTCTATTACTTTGTGATTCTGTGGTTGTTTGTGTGTGCCTTTATCATGTTTACTGTAATGTACAAGAGGCGCAGGGTGTCCGGCAGAAGGAGACTGATCCTGCTTCCCTGCATTCCGCTTGTTGTTCTGCTTACGTATCTGATCCTGTATTTTTCCCGTGTAAAGTGGCTCCGGTTTATTGCCGGGGATATGACGGCTGTCATGTGTCTGATGTATGCAGCTAACCTTGAACTCTGTATTCAGTGTGGATTCATTCAGGCAAACACGCATTATAGGGAGCTGTTCGATGCCTCTGCCGTAGGCGCACAGATTACCGATAAGGAATATCAAGTTCTCCTGTCCTCCCGGGCGGCGAAGGATGTGGACACACAAACGCTTCGCAAGACACAGCAGGGTCCGGTGATGCTGCAAGAAGGTATTCGACTTTCTGGTGCACCGATCCGGGCCGGTTATGTAGTCTGGACGGAGGATATATCGCCGCTTCTTAGCGTACTTGGTGAACTGGAGGAAGTAAAGGAAAATCTGGAGGATAGCAACAGCATTCTGGAGGAGGAACATGCACTCAGAAAACGGGAAGCGCACATTATGGAGCAGGACCGGCTCTACAACATCATACAGCGGGATACGGCGCAGCAGATCAGTCTTTTGGACGATATGATCGGACGGGTGGAGACAGCTGAGAGTGACGAAGAGAGAAGACAGCTGCTGCGGAAAATGCTGGTTATTGGCGCCTATTTAAAACGGCGAAGCAACCTGGTCTTTTTGGCTGACAAGTCCGCTGTGCTTGATGTAAAGGAACTTGCACTGACCATCGGAGAGTCTATGGACAATCTGGAAACCTGTGGGATCTCCTGCGGTTTTCAGATGGAACTGAAAGAACCTGTTTCGTCCCATCAGATGATCGCCATGTATGATTTCTTTGAAATGGTTGTGGAACGCATTCTTGACTGCACCTGCAGTGTTACTGTCTATGCAGGGAAAAGGGATGATGTGCTGTTCCTTGGTATCAATACCGACGCCTGTGTTGATTTTTCCGATCTTGCCTCAGATCAGGTTTTGGCGCAGCGGGATGAGGATGATGAATGGAGGCTCATCCTTCGTCTGAGAATGGGAGGTGGTGACAAGTGAAGCGGTTTATGAGAAATTCTGTAAAAGAAGCCTTTGACAATCTGCCCAGCGGAGTCTGTTTCTTTGACAGAAACGGAATTCTTACCTTGTGCAATCATCAGATGTACCGCCTGTTTTTTGCACTGACGGGGAGTGATCTGCAGTGTCTGACGGAGCTGCAGGAATTTTTGAACGATGAAACGAAAGCCGGCAGGGAAGAGAATCAGGTGTATCTGCTGGAGGATGGAAGTGCATGGCAGTTTGCGTTGGAAGAGGTAACCACGCGGGATCAGAATATCTATTCACAGGTCACGGCCTCTGATGTTACCGAGTTATATCGCAGAAAGAAAGAACTGGAACAGGACACCAGAGCCCTTGAAGAATATGGAAGGCGGATGCGACGCCTCTCTGCCGATATTGTCACGCTGATCCGCGAGGAAGAAATTCTGAATATGAAAATGCGTGTTCATGATGATATTGGCAGGAGCGTGATCTCCACCAGACGATTTCTGCAACAGAACAGGCCGATGGAAGAACTGGATCTGACAGTGTGGAAAAATGCTGTCAGCCTGCTAAAGCATGATAATGAACTTTCAAAGGGACAGGATTCTCTGGAGGAACTTATGGACGCAGCGCAGGGAATCGGTATCAAAATTATTTTGGAAGGGAAACTGCCGGAGGACACTGATGCTGCCGAAATTCTGCTTGCTGCCATGCGGGAGTGCATGACCAATGCAGTGCGGCATGCAAAAGCCGGGGAATTGTATGTACATCTGACCTGTGACGAAAATACAGCTTCTGCGGTTATCACTAACAACGGAGAGATGCCGGCAGGTGAAATCGTTGAGGGCGGCGGTCTGACCTCCCTTCGTTCCCGTATCAGAAAATACGGTGGATCTATGCAGATCAGATATGTACCGGAGTTTGAAATGACGGTAGTTGTTCCGTTGGAATTGGAGGAAAACAGATGATAAATGTTTTGATTGTAGAAGATCAGCGCATGATGCGTGAAACAATGGAAAATTATATCAGGCAGACGCAAGGGTACAGACTTGTCGGTTCTTTGACCGGAGCGGGCCTCGCGGAGGGTTTCTGTATGTCGAATCAGGTAGATCTTGTGCTGATGGATGTCTGCACTGAAAATGATGAGAGCGGATTTGAAGCCACAAAAGCGATCAAGGCGCGCTTTCCCCATATCAAGGTCATTATCGTCACTTCCATGCTGGATGTAGGATACTTAAACCGGGCAAGAGAGGTCGGTGCGGACAGTCTTTGGTATAAGGATATCAGCCAGGTGGAGCTGATGAAGGTGGTGGAGCTGACCATGAGTGGTGAGTCGGTCTATCCGGATAAGACACCGGAGGTCAGGATCGGCAATGCCTCCAGTTATGAATTCAGCGAAGCGGAGATAAAGGTTCTGCGCCTTTTGGTGGATGGCATGACCTATAAGGAAATGGGAGAAGAACTGGGTGTGACAACGGACTGTGTGAAAAAGCATATCAGCAGTATGTTGTCAAAAACAGGATATACCTCCAAGACAAAACTGGCCGCCATGGTGATGAGTAAGCGGATCATTGTCAACGGCTTTTGAGAAAAGAATATGGAATGTTATGGCACCCGGCTTTCTGTCCGGGTGTTCTTTTTGGAAAAAATTAGAAAAAATCTCCTCAGGTACCCGTTCGGGGAATGTGCTTTTTTTCAGAATCCCTATAATGATATCTGTAAAGGCATAATTGCGTTCATTTTATTTAGAAAGCGGGGTAAGAAAGTGCGGAGGGTCGTTGTGGATATGCAAAGCTATCTATTCTCGGATGCGGTTTCACGAGTGCTCGGGGATGCGGATTCTGATTTTTATGTATACAAATCAGAAAGTCCGGATAAGACAACAGAGCTTTGTGATCTTTGTAAACCGCATATATTACTTATGGAGGTTTCAGGACATATCCTGTGGAGCATGGAGGAACGTCTGGCAATCCGGGAGGAGGTAAAACAGAAAAATCCTCAATGTAAGATTGTGTTGATTGTCGATGAAAAGGCCGAAAAAAAGCTGGCACAGCGTGTGTTGCAGGCCAAAAAAGACGGCCTTATCGATCAGTTTATCTATGGCTCTGTTTCGGCTTCTTACCTGCTTGCGGTGGTTGATACTGTGTAATTGGGAGAAATGAAATAGAGTACAGATAATTATGCCTGAATAAAAATACATACAGTGATACAGGAAAGGAGAATTCAGTATGGGATTTTTTAAGAATTTGTTCGGCAAACAGGTTTGTGCCCTGTGCGGTAAGGAATGCGGGGCCATGAGCCGTACGAAACTGAAAGATGATCAGTACATCTGTGATGACTGCGGAAACAAGTGTTCCAAATATGTCAGGCTGAGCCGGATGACACTCGATGAGGTGCGTGGTCATATCGCTTACATGGAACGTCAGCAGAAGCTCTATGAGGAACAGTTTTTGAATGCAAAGAGGTTGGATTTTCATCCCAATGTGAATGGCAGCGGAATCGAGTTCTGTGACGAACTGGGAATGTTCCGGATCTTCGATGAAAATGTCAGAGGACGGGGCAAGATGAAGGAACTTTTCCGTTATGATCAGGTAGACAGCTATGAAGAGTATTATAACGAAACAAAGGGAGAGAACGAGGACGATCAGCCGGAATTCGATGAAGGCGGTCTGATCATCCGTCTTGTGGGAACAAAGACGGAGCTTACGAACAGAAATCCGGCACTGCGTCCCCACCCTTATATTCAGGATGAGATCAGGATATGCTTCTCCAACAGGGAGCGCAGGGAGGCGGAGTACGCTCATAACGCAAAACAGCATTTTGACTATATTTTCGGTGTGAATGATGATCAGAAGGGACTTTTCAGCTTTGGCAGGACAAAGGCACAGAAGCGTGATGAGCAGTCCGACATTGCCATGGCACAGGCCTTTGGAACGGTCTTTCAGGCTACCAAAAAAGGCGGAACCGGCATCACGGAGGATGTTGTTGCCAAGATGCAGGACAGTATGAACAAAGTCAATGACGCAAACAGCGGCGGCCTGTCCGTATATTCCAGAAGGGCAGATGAAGCGGAAGCGAAGATTTCCCTTTAGCAGAAGCACACAGAAAATAGAAAAGGAGATGATATATCATGAAAAAGATCATAGCGGCATTATTTGCTCTCGTAGTGGCAGGAAGTCTTGTTGCCTGCGGCAGTTCCAAGGATAATACACCCGCAGAGACCCAGGCGCAGACGGAAAGCGAAAAGGAGTCTGACACCCCGGAAATGAAGGAAACGGAGAATACAGAGGCAGAAGCGACAGAAGCCGAAACGACAGAAGCGGAACCGGATTCGGCCGCCTTTGAGCCGGTGACGGCGGAATTCTCGCAAGCTACAGTAGAAATTCTGGGAGCAGAGAGCTTTTTGAACGGAGAACAGGATTACGATGTCCTCCGAGTGTATTACCGCTTCACAAACCGGGAAGACATTAGCAAAGGTATTGATCTGTTTAGTACAGCTACGCAGGGCGGCAGCGAATTGACAGCTGCTTATGCGGATAGAGTAAACTTGATACCGGAAGATACTTATGGACTTCAAAGCGTGCGCCCCGGCGTCTCTGTGATCACTACGGATTGGTTTTACTATGTTCCGGACGACGGACCGATTGAGTATTCGTTTTCCACGCCCTATGATACGGATAAAGCGGTGACGGTTACATTTGATCCGCAGAATCTTCCGGGTGCGCCGGATGAAGTATCGCTGCAGCCGGTGACGGAGCCGAAATGGACAGAGGGATTGCCGATTGAAGCTGACACATCGGAGGCCCATGTGAAAATTGAGGGAGTCGAGATGGCGGAAGCGGCGGAAGAAGGCTCCGGCAGGCAGTTCATCCGCGTGATTTACACAGTCACAAATAACGGGAGTGAAGAAAAGAGCGCCGGCCGACTGTTGGCAAACTATACCGTTGTGTATCAGGATGGCATGACATTAGGTGTTGGATACAATACTGACTATGTGCATACGGATCAGGACACGCTTGAGTTAGAGGAAGATGTGGCAGTGGGAGCCAGCATTACCTGTTCACAAGTTTATGAACTGCGCAGCAACAGTCCAATCGAGGTTGATATAGCTGACAGCAGTACGCCGGCGGTGGGAGGTTCCTGGTTTGATTTACCGTAAATAACGATAACAGGAAGGGGAGGCATGTGATCATGCCTCCGCCTGTATCGATAACGAAGGAATAGAAAAGGAGTGAGCGTTTTGGCAGATTTACAGGAATATAAGTGCCCCTGTTGTGGCGGAGCAATTGAATTTGACAGCACATTGCAAAAAATGAGATGCCCATACTGCGATACGGAATTTGAGATGGAAACGCTCAAAAGCTATGACAGTGAACTGAAAAACGAGCCGGAGGAGAACATGCACTGGGATCAGACTGCCGGTACGAAATGGCAGGAAAGCGAAACCCGGGGGCTTCAGACCTATGTCTGTAAATCCTGTGGCGGTGAGATCGTGGGGGATGAGAACATGGCAGCTACTTCCTGCCCTTTCTGCGGGAATCCGGTGGTGATGATGGGGCAGTTTTCGGGTGCCTTGAAACCGGATTATGTGATCCCCTTTAAGCTGGACAAAAAAGCTGCAAAGGATGCGCTGAAAAAGCACCTGGAAGGGAAACACCTTCTTCCGAAGATTTTTAAGGATCAGAATCACATTGATGAGATAAAAGGTGTGTATGTACCGTTCTGGCTTTTTGACACGGACGCAGATGCCAGTATCCGCTTTCGGGCGACTACCACGAGGGCATGGAGCGACAGCAATTATAACTATGTGGAGACCAGCCACTATATGGTACAGCGGTGTGGCAGCATTGGCTTTCAACAGGTGCCGGTGGATGGCTCCTCCAAGATGGCAGATGATCTGATGGAATCCATCGAACCCTTTGATTTTTCTGAGGCTGTTTCTTTCCAGACAGCTTATCTGGCTGGGTATCTGGCAGATAAATATGATGTGACTGCCGAGGAAAGCGTAGAGCGGGCTAATGAGAGAGTGAAACGTTCCACAGAGGAGGCATTTGCCGCCACTGTGACAGGATATACCACGGTAACACCGGAGAACAGCAGTGTACAGCTTCACGGAGGAACAGTAAAATATGCCCTGTATCCGGTGTGGCTGTTAAATACCACATGGAAAGGAAACAGGTATCTGTTTGCTATGAACGGACAGACCGGAAAATTCGTGGGGGATCTGCCCGTCGACAATGCAGCAGCAAAACGATGGACGATTGGTCTTTCGGCAGTCTGTACGGTGGTAATATTTGGAATTGCAAAGCTTCTGTGGCTGATCGGAATTTTGTAGGAGGAGGTCGGGAGAATGAAAAGGATTATGAAAAAAATAACTGCGGCAATGGCAGTACTGGTTCTCACCGTTCTTTTTTGTATTCCGGCAGCTGCGTCAGAAGAAACCGGGGAAGGCTTTGCAGATGAGTATCCCAGACTGATGGATACGGCGGATCTGCTGAGTGATGAGGAAGAGGAAAGGCTGCTGGATGCGCTTGATGAAGTGAGCCGGCGGCAGAAACTGGAAATAGCGATTATCAGCACGGACACACTGGAAGGGAGCGATATTGCTTCATTTGCCGATGATCTGTATGATTATTGCGAATTCGGCTATGGAAAAGACAAGGACGGTGTGCTGCTGCTTGTCAGCGTGGAGGATCACGACTGGTATATCAGTACCCATGGTTACGGAATCACTGCCTTTACAGATGCGGGGATTCAATATATCGGAAGGCAGATGAAGAATGACTTATCAGAGGGAAACTATGCGAAAGCTTTCCGGACCTTCACTCAGAATTGTGATGAATTTATCACAAAGGCACGGACAGACAGACCTTTTGACAAGTCCAATCTGCCAAGGGAACCCATGTCAGCTATCTGGATTCTCATTTCCCTGATTGTTGGCATCGTCATTGCCGTAGTTGTAGTGGGACAGATGAAAGCAGAACTGAAGACTGTCCGTTTTCAGCCAAAAGCAGAAAATTACATAAAAGAGGATAGTTTAAAGATTACGGAGAGTCGTGATCTGTTCCTGTACCGGACGGTGGACAGAACGGAGAAATCAAAGGAGGATTCAGGGAGCAGCACCCACACATCCTCCTCCGGAGAGACTCATGGCGGCGGTGGCGGTAAGTTCTGACGCCGCCGGGAGAACTTGAAAAAAGGAGAGCGCATGAAAAATCAAAAAATAACAGGAAGGAAAAAGAGGATGAAAAAAATATTTTCGATTATTTTGGTCATGATTATGGTGTTGTCCCTGACCGCCTGCGGCGGCAAAGACAAAGCCGGCGGAGAACAGGAGGAGACCATCGTTTTTGGCGATTATACCGCCGTATTCAAGGGATATACCCTTACGACGGATGAAGACGGCAGAGATGCGCTGTGTCTGACCTACGATTTTACCAACGGAAGCAAGGAGGAGCAGTCCTTCGCGTGGGCGTTTCTCTATGAGGCGACACAGAACGGCGAGGCTCTGGACTTTCCCGGTTTCGATGAGAACGGCGAAAAGCTGGAAGCAAATTTAGAGGAGAAGATACAGAAAAATCAGACAATTGAGGTGAAAATGGGAATAGCACTGGTAAATACTACTGATGATGTAATGATTTGCTTCTCTGATTTTGATGATCATGAGTATACACAGACCATCAGACTGTCCGGTGCTGGCGGGAAGGAGGCCGGATCTGCGGAAAGCGGACCGGAGGAAGCCGGAAGCTACAAGCTCTATGAGATGACTTCCGGGGGAGAATCTTTCGACAACGCATTTTTGGAATCTGTGGGGATGGACACTCTGTATACGCTGAAGCTGGCAGCGGACGGCACCGGAGTGATAAAAATTGATGGAGATGAAAGTTCTGTTACATGGAAAGACGGGACGCTCGTCATTACCGCGAGCGGTGCAAAATATACCTATGAGTATCAGAACGGAACAATCACGCTTCAGGAGACGACCGGCGACACACTGGTATTTACTAAATCGGATGCCGTGGAAAGCGGGGATATATCGACTGCTTCGGAACAGGGAAATGAAACTGTCAATTTGGGAGATACAGAAGAACTGACGCCGTTTCAGGAATATTGGAACGGTGACTGGTATGGATGGACATCATACAGCAACGGTACCAATAATTATTCGTCCCTGGATGGCTTTTATATGGATTGTATGGCTCAGATTGAAATTGATGAAAACGGAGATGGCGGTTTGATCCTTTGGGATGAGGCTACTTCCGTAGACAATCCAAGGGCTGGCGTATATGTTTCTGTTTCTGATGGTGGTTTCCCACAGGGACGACTTAAGAGCGTGGAGGGACTGTTCTCAGACGGTGATGTCGGTAACGCTGACTGGTTAGTGGATCCGGATGGTCTTGGTTATGAAAATCTTATTTGCATCGAAGGCAGTTATAAGGATCCGGGGGATTTCTTCAGCGGCTATGATTATAAAATTTATCTGCGGCCCTGGGGACTGGACTGGGCTGATATAGAAGCTGATCAGCCTGATTGCCTGCCGACCTACTACTACGACTGGTATCTGCCCGCCATTCAGGCAGGCGCAGCAATGCCTGAAGTGATCGGTGGCGATTATGGCAGCCTGGCTCCCGGAGAGGTATCTGACGGCCAGATGGAAGGGCAGGGGGGATACGACCCCAACGCCTCCGCGGTGGACGGCACCTGGC
>CAMEIH010000041.1 GCA_945917985.1 uncultured Clostridium sp.
GGTTGGACATACCGGAAATTTCTCTGGTTGCCATTCTGGATGCGGATAAAGAAGGATTTCTGCGTTCGGAGACCTCGCTGATCCAGACAATTGGTCGTGCTGCCCGAAATGCAGAGGGACATGTGATCATGTATGCGGATACTATGACAGATTCTATGAGAGCCGCTATAGATGAGACGGAAAGAAGACGTCGTATTCAGCAAAAATATAACGAAGAGCATGGAATTACGCCTCAAACGATTAAAAAGGCAGTAAGGGATCTGATCAGCATTTCCAAGGTGATCGAGAAGGAAGAAGTGAGATTTGAAAAGGATCCTGAATCCATGAACAGGGAAGAACTTGAGAAACTCATTGAGAAGGTTCAGAAGCAGATGAAGAAAGCGGCAGCGGATCTCAACTTTGAGACGGCAGCGGAGCTGCGCGATAAGATGGTAGAATTAAAAACAAAGCTCAGAGAGCTTGATGAGGAGAAAAAATGAGTTTAGCAGATAAACATGTGGAAAAACCGAGAATTCGTCCCAGAGAATATATTAAGATCAGAGGAGCGAATGAGCACAATTTAAAAAATTTAGATGTTGACATTCCGAGAAATGAATTGGTGGTACTGACCGGATTGTCAGGTTCAGGAAAGTCTTCTCTTGCCTTTGATACCATTTATGCGGAAGGTCAAAGAAGGTACATGGAATCCCTGTCTTCCTATGCGAGACAATTCCTTGGACAGATGGAAAAGCCCAATGTAGAAAAAATTGAGGGATTGTCCCCTGCCATTTCCATTGATCAGAAATCAACGAACAGAAATCCCAGATCTACGGTAGGAACGGTAACGGAGATTTATGATTATTTCAGGCTGCTGTATGCCAGAATCGGTATTCCCCATTGCCCTAATTGCGGAAAAGAAATCAAAAAACAGAGCGTGGATCAGATGGTGGACCAGATCATGGAATTGCCGGAGGGAAGTAAAATTCAGCTGCTGGCACCCGTGGTACGCGGAAAAAAAGGTGAACACGTCAAAGTTTTTGATCGGGCAAAGAGAAGCGGCTATGTCCGGGTTCGCATCGATGGAAATATGTATGAGCTCTCGGAAGAAATCAAGCTGGACAAAAATATCAAGCATAATATTGAGATTGTGGTGGACAGGCTGGTGGTCAAACCGGGAATAGAAAGGAGACTGACAGATTCCATTGAGAGTGTGCTGGCATTGACGGAGGGACTTCTTCTGGTAGATGTCATCGGAGGCGAAGCGGTTATGTTCAGTCAGAGCTTTTCCTGTCCTGACTGCGGAATCAGTATCAGTGAGATCGAACCGAGAAGTTTTTCCTTCAACAATCCTTTCGGTGCCTGCCCGGTATGTTTCGGGCTTGGCTATAAGATGAAATTTGATCCCGAACTTATGATTCCGGATAAACGTCTCAGCATCAATGACGGAGCAATTCAGGTCATGGGATGGCAATCCTGTACCGATAAGGGAAGCTTTACCAATGCTATTTTGCAGGCACTTTCTGCCACCTATAAGTTCAGCCTTGACACGCCTTTTGAAGAGCTGCCCGATGACATTCAGCATATGCTTATCTATGGCGGCTTTCAGGAAGTTAAAGTCCACTATGTGGGACAGAGAGGAGAGGGAGTCTATCCTGTCACCTTCGAGGGTATTGTGAAAAATGTGGAAAGGAAGTATCGTGAGACATCCTCGGATATTATGAAACAGGAATATGAAACATTTATGAGGATCACACCCTGTGAAGAGTGTAAGGGTATGCGTCTTAAGAGGGAATCCCTTGCCGTAACGGTATGTGATAAGAACATTTTTGAGATCACTTCGATGTCTGTGAGAAATTTGAGTGAGTTCCTGCAAAATATGAAGCTGTCGAAACAGCAGCAGATGATCGGGGAACAGGTTTTAAAGGAAATCCGCGCAAGAGTCGGATTCCTGGTTGATGTGGGACTTGATTATTTGTCGCTTTCCCGGGCGACGGGTTCTTTGTCGGGAGGAGAAGCCCAGCGTATCCGCCTTGCAACCCAGATTGGATCCGGACTTGTGGGAGTATGTTATATTCTGGATGAGCCCAGTATCGGACTTCATCAGAAGGACAATGACAAGCTGCTTAATACCTTGAAGAATCTTCGGGATCTGGGAAACAGCCTCATTGTGGTAGAACATGATGAGGATACCATGCTGGCTGCGGATTATGTGGTGGACATCGGCCCGGGGGCAGGTTCCCACGGCGGACAGGTGGTAGCTCAGGGTACCGCCGAGGAGATTATGCAGGTGAAGGAGTCCATTACGGGGCAATATCTAAGCGGCAGACTGCAGATCCCAGTGCCGGAAATGAGGAGGAAACCTACGGGATGGCTGAAGATAGTGGGTGCAAAGGAGAACAATCTGAAGGATATTACAGTGGATATTCCTTTGGGTGTCATGACCTGTGTGACGGGTGTTTCCGGTTCCGGAAAAAGTTCTCTGGTGAATGAGATTTTATATAAGCATCTCGCCAAAAGCCTGAACCGTGCAAGAACCATTCCGGGCAAACATAAAGAAATAAAAGGGATCGAACAGCTGGATAAGGTCATAGATATTGATCAGTCGCCCATTGGTCGTACACCCCGTTCCAATCCTGCAACTTATACCGGTGTATTCGATCAGATTCGTGATCTGTTTGCAAGCACTCCGGACGCCAAGGCAAAAGGTTACAAAAAGGGGCGTTTCAGCTTTAATGTAAAAGGTGGCAGATGTGAAGCCTGCGGCGGAGACGGCATCATAAAGATAGAAATGCACTTCCTTCCCGATGTTTATGTGCCCTGTGAGGTTTGCGGCGGAAAACGATATAACAGGGAAACACTGGAAGTGAAATATAAGGGCAAAAATATTTATGATGTACTTGATATGACAGTGGAGGAAGCAGTTCCGTTCTTCGATAATCTTCCATCTATCAGAAGAAAAATCGAAACGCTGAATGATGTGGGACTTTCCTATGTTAAACTGGGACAACCATCTACCACGTTATCAGGAGGAGAAGCACAGAGAATCAAGCTTGCTACTGAACTGAGCAAACACAGTACCGGCAAGACAATCTATATTATGGATGAGCCTACGACCGGACTTCACTTTGCGGATGTGCACAAACTGGTGGAGATTCTGCAAAGACTTACGGATAACGGCAATACAGTGGTAGTGATCGAACACAATCTTGATGTGATCAAAACAGCAGATTATATTATAGATATGGGACCGGAAGGCGGAGATAAAGGCGGACAGGTTATCGCAAAGGGAACGCCCGAAGAAGTAGCCGAAGACCCGGCATCCTATACCGGACAGTATGTGAAAAAAATGCTGGAAAGGTATAAAGAAAACCTGAAAAAGAACCGATAAAAATAATAAGCATGGACGCAGCGGACGAGAAACGGAAGGAACCGTTTTTAAAGTTGCGTCTTTATTTATATTAAAATTTTATTAAATCCCTTTGAAAATGCTTTTTTATGGGTTATAATAACTCTATATGTTCAAAGTATAGAAAGGGGTATCGCATTATGCAGTACACAGATATCGGAATCGATTTGGGAACCGCGAGTATTTTGGTTTACATCAGAGGAAGAGGCGTTGTTTTAAAGGAGCCCTCTGTTGTAGCTTACGATAGAGATACGAATAGGATTAAGGCAATCGGAGAAGATGCAAGATTAATGCTGGGAAGGACACCCGGCAATATTATGGCTGTCCGCCCTTTGCGACAGGGTGTTATTTCTGACTATAAGGTTACGGAGCAGATGATGAAATATTTCATTCAGAAGGCGCTTGGCAGAAAAGCTTTCAGAAAGCCAAGAATTGCCGTCTGCGTTCCCAGTGGAGTAACCGAAGTGGAAAAGAAGGCAGTTGAGGATGCAACCCTTCAGGCCGGAGCGAGAGAAGTTTCCATTATCGAGGAGCCCATTGCAGCTGCAATCGGAGCCGGAATTGACATTTCCAAGCCTTGTGGGAATATGATCGTTGATATCGGGGGCGGAACATCCGATATCGCTGTTATCTCTCTCGGAGGAACAGTTGTCAGCGCTTCCATTAAAATCGCGGGAGATGACTTCGATGAAGCACTCGTCCGTTATATGAGGAAGAAACATAATCTTTTGATCGGTGAAAGAACCGCAGAAGATATCAAGATAAAAATAGGAACAGCATTCAAACGTCCCGAAGTGGATTATATGGATGTGAGAGGCCGTAATCTGGTAACCGGTCTGCCAAAGACGGTGACGGTATCTTCCGAAGAAACGGAGGAAGCTTTACGAGAAGCTACGGCACAGATTATTGAAACAATTCACAGTGTACTTGAGAAAACTCCTCCGGAGCTGGCAGCAGATATTGCTGACAGAGGAATTGTGCTTACCGGTGGTGGAAGCCTTCTTCGAGGTCTTGAGGATCTGATCTGTGAAAAGACAGGTATCAATACCATGACGGCCGAAGATCCCATGACTGCCGTTGCAATCGGTACGGGCAAGTATGTGGAATTCCTGGCAGGCTACAGGGAAGAGTAATCTCGGGAAAAGAAAGGTTTTCATATGGTAAAGGGACTTTACACAGCATATACCGGAATGATTAATCAGGAGCACAGAATGGATGTGCTGACCAACAATCTTGCAAACGTAAATACAAATGGATATAAGAAGGAGGGCGCTACCAGCCAGTCCTTTGATTCCATTTTTGCGAATAAGATTAAGGATACTTCGGAAGGCGTTCATCTGGCAAAAAGGATCGGTATTAACAATCCCGGTGTAAAGATAGGGGAAGGGTATACAGACTTCTCACAGGGACCTATGAAAACCACAGGTAATACCTTTGACCTGGCACTTACCGATTCCGGTTTTTTCGCTGTGGAATTTACCGCTAAAAATGGAGAGTCATCGGTAAAATACACGAGAGACGGTAACTTTACTTTAACTGAGGAAGGAAATCTTGTTACGCAGGATGGTGATGCGGTTCTTGACGAGGATGGAAATCCTGTTAAGATTGATCCTCTTCTCGAGGCCCAAATCAATACTAGCGGACAGATCATACAGGATGGTAAGGTAGTGGCTACCATTCAGGTGACTGATTTTGAAGATTATAATTATCTGGAACATTATGGAGAAAATTATTATCAGCCGGTAGAGGGAGCAGAGACGAAAGAACCTCTGGCGAAAGTATATTCAGGATATCTGGAAACTTCCAATGTATCTGCGGTAACGGAAATGGTAAATATGATTACCGTTCAGCGGGCTTATGAGTCAAACCAGAAGGTGATTACTACCATTGACTCCACATTGGACATTGCAGCCAATCAGTTAGGTAAGTTATAAGGAGGAAGGTAAATGGTCAGAAGCTTATGGTCTGCAGCAACAGGAATGAATGCTCAGCAGACAAATGTTGATACAATTGCAAATAACCTTGCCAATGTCAATACAGTCGGCTATAAGACCCAGACAGCACAGTTTAAATCACTGCTCTATCAGAATCTGCAGACAGCGACTACAACAGCAAATGGTGACCCAAAGCCGACTACTTCCCAGGTGGGTCTGGGTGTCAGAAATTCTTCTATTAATTCCAGCTTTTCTCAGGGAAGCCTCTTGGCCTCCAACAGTGATACGGCATTTGCCATTGAAGGAGAAGGCTTTTTCGCTATCAGGGGAAGCGATGGCAATACATATTATACAAGAAATGGTGATTTTACATGGGCTACCAATGGCAGCGGCGGAATGATCCTTACCAATCAGGACGGACTTCCCGTGCTTAGTTCTACCGGCCGTACCATTACTCTGAATTCCAGTTATGTTACCAGCAAGATCACGATCAGTCAGGATGGAACGGTATGTTATCCCGATGCCAATAATAACGCACAGTCTCTTGGTATCTCCATCGGAATGTATCAGTTTAATAACCCCGGTGGTCTCAAGAGAACAGGTGACAGTCTTTGGGAAGTTACTGCGGCAAGCGGGGCGGCTTTAAATGAGGCGACGAACAGGAATGTGACACCCAGCAGAATGGTGCAGGGATATTTGGAAGGATCCAATGTTCAGGTGGCAGATGAAATGGTGAATCTGATCGTAGCTCAGCGTGCTTATGAGATGAATTCCAAGGCAATCACAACGACCGATGAAATGATGCAGACGGCTAACAATCTGAAGAGATAGCACTAGGGAAGGATAAATATGGATATTAGCAGTATCAGCGCATATACAGATTACATGAAAACACAAAACACATCAGCCGATAAGCTGAGTGAAACGCTGGATAAAACGGATTATTCCAAAGCACAGGACGAGGAATTGCTGGATGCCTGTAAACAATTTGAATCTTATCTCTTGGAACAGGTATTTAAAGAAATGGAGAAGACGGTAGATTGCTTTAAGGAGGAAGACAGCGACCCAAACAGTACTTTGGTGGATTATTTTAAGGATAATACATTGCAGGAACTGGCATCTGATTCCACTGAAAAACAGGGACTTGGAATTGCGCAGATGCTCTATGAACAGATGAAACGTAATTATAATCTGTAGAAAAAATGAAAACAGACAGGCTGCTGACATTAGACGGGGTACCGTCTTATTAAGGCAGTCTTTTTTATATTGAAAGTTTAAAAGGGAAAAACATGGAAAAAGTAAAAGGTTATATTGACCATATTATTTATCAGAACAGAGAGAATGGTTATGCAGTGATTTCCTTCGTGGAAGAAAAAGAGGAACTGATTTGTGTCGGCTATTTTAAAAATGTGGAAGCGGGAGAAACACTGGAAATTGAGGGGAATTATGTGGAACATCCCGTGTATGGCCTTCAGATGAAAGCGGAGAATTTCAGAGTGGTACCTCCGGATGACATAATCAGCATGGAGAGATATCTCAGTTCCGGTGCAATTAAAGGAATCGGGGAAGCTCTTGCAAAGAGAATTGTCAAAGCTTTTCGGGAGGATACCTTCCGCATCATAGAGGAGGAACCGGAGAGGCTGTCTGAAATTAAGGGTATCAGTGAGAGAAAAGCCAGAGAGATTGCTGATCAGATGATAGAAAAGCGGGACATGAGAGAAGCTTTTGTGTTTTTGCAGCAATATGGAATCTCCAATACACTTGCTGTAAAGATATATGACCGGTACGGAATGGGACTCTATGGGATTATGAAGGAGAATCCCTATCGTCTGGCAGAAGACATTTCGGGAGTTGGCTTCAAAATTGCAGATGAGATCGCGTCAAAGATAGGAATACATACAGATTCCGATTATCGAATCAGGAGCGGAATCATGTATGTGCTGTTGCAGGGGGCAGGGGAAGGACATACCTATCTTCCGTTCGGTCTACTGGCTGAAAGAACAGCGATGTTGCTTGGACTTTCGGAAAAAGCCATAGAACCCCAGATACAAAATCTGGCTATGGACAAGAAACTTGTCATTAAATTGAAGGGTGCAGAAAAGTGTGTTTATGCAACTTCTTATTACTATGCAGAACTGAAATGCGCAAGAATGCTTCATGATCTCAATATCTCCATGGAAAATGATCTGTTGCCGTCGGAAGAAGAAAAGATGGACAGAACTCTTACGGCTATGGAGGAGGGGCAGGGTCTTTTCCTTGATGAACTACAGCGTAAAGCTGTGAAAACCAGTATCAGTCATGGCTTGATGATTCTGTCAGGAGGGCCGGGTACAGGAAAGACAACAACCATCAATACCATTATCCGTTTTTTTGAGGCAGAAGGTCTGGATATTTTGCTTGCGGCGCCTACCGGGAGAGCTGCCAAGCGAATGACGGAAGCTACGGGCTTTGAAGCAAAAACCATACATCGTCTTTTGGAGATGAATGGGGCGATGGAGGAAGGTCTGAATGCTAAATTTGAGAGAAATGAAGAAAATCCATTAGAGGCAGACGTGATCATTATCGATGAAATGTCTATGGTCGATATTCATTTGTTTGAGGCGCTTTTAAGTGCAGTCAGTGTGGGAACGAGACTGATTATGGTTGGAGACAGAAATCAGCTGCCAAGTGTAGGACCGGGACAGGTACTTCATGATCTGATTGAGAGTGGTTGCTTTCCGGTGGTTATGCTTGAAAAAATTTTCAGGCAGGCAGGAGAGAGTGATATTGTCGTAAATGCGCATAAGATCAATGACGGTGAGAGGATTTCCTTTGATAATAAGAGCAGGGATTTCTTTTTACTGGAAAGAAATGACGCAAATGTCATCTATAAACATATGATTCAGCTGATACGGGAAAAATTGCCGCCCTACGTGGACGCCGGTCCTTACGACATTCAGGTGCTCACTCCTATGCGAAAGGGTGCCCTCGGTGTAGAAACCTTAAACGGTATTCTTCAGAAATATTTAAATCCGCCGTCCTCAGACAAAAAGGAACATCAGACCGGGGAAAGACTTTTCCGGGAAGGGGATAAAGTAATGCAGATAAAAAATAATTATCAGCTTACCTGGGAAGTGAGAAGCCGATACGGTATTCCTATTGATAAGGGTATGGGGATATTTAATGGTGACATGGGTGTCATAAAGGAAATCCATGAAAATGCACAGAGTCTCACGGTTGAATACGATGAACACCGACTGGTAGAATATCCCTTTTCGACGCTGGATGAAATAGAGCTGGCATATGCAATTACCATACACAAGTCTCAGGGAAGTGAATACCCGGCAGTGATACTGCCTCTGCTTTCGGGTCCTAAAATGCTTTTTAACAGAAATCTTTTGTATACTGCGGTGACAAGAGCAAAAAAATGCGTGACCATTTTGGGGAGCAGTAAAACAGTACAGGAAATGATAGATAACGCAAAGGAAAACAGAAGGTATACCGGACTGAATGACAGAATAAAAGAAATAGAGGGGAATTTTGATGAATAGATGGAAAGAAAAATCCCGGCGTGCATTTGAAGCGATTTCGGATCTGATCTTTCCCAGAAGATGTGCAGTCTGTGACAGACCGGTGGACCGTCTCGGACAGGGAGTATGTCTGAAATGTAAACCTCAGATTCAATACATTAAGGCTCCGTTCTGTATGAAATGTGGTAAGCAGTTAAATGAGCCGCAGCAGGAATATTGCAATGACTGCCTGAGAAGAAAACATTTTTATCTTCAGGGAAAGGCTCTTTATGATTATGGGAGTATGGCGGATTCCATTTTCAGATTTAAGTACATGGGAAGGCAGGAATATGCCGGATTTTATGCGAAGGATCTCTATGACAGGTATGGCTTTTGGCTGCATGCTGTCAGACCGGATGCGCTGGTGCCGGTGCCGATTCATGCATCACGGAAGAGAAAAAGAGGATATAATCAGGCAGAGCTTTTGGCAGCAGAGCTTTCAAAACATTCCGGAATACCGGTAAACAGGAAACTTATAATCAGAAAAAAGAAAACAAAACCACAGAAGGATCTTACCACACAGGAACGGCAAAATAATTTGAAAAAGGCTTTCAAAATCTGCCAAAATGATGTAAAATTAAGTACGATTGTAATTATAGATGATATCTATACTACGGGGAGTACAGTCGATGACATGGCAAAGCTGCTTATGGCATCAGGAATACAGAAAGTGTATTATGTGGCATTGGCAGTAGGACGTGGAATATAAAATGGGGTGAGTATATGAATGTAAGAAATTGTAAAATGTGCGGAAAAATATTTAATTATGTGGTAGGACCTGTTATTTGTCCGCGCTGCAGAGAAGCAAGGGAAGAAAAATTTCAGGAAGTAAAAAAATATATTGACGAGCATCGGGGAGCTGATATTTTGGAAGTATCAGAGGAATGTGATGTGGAACCGGGACAGATTCATCAGTGGATTCGTGAGGAGCGTCTGCAGTTTGCCGATGATTCACCGATTAAGATCGCTTGTGAGGGCTGCGGAACCATGATCCGTTCCGGGCGATTCTGTGACAAATGCAAAGCTGAAATGACCAATGGATTTAGGGATGCCATGGGATTAAATAAGACGTCGGTGAAAGAGCCTGCCCACAGGGAGACAAAGAGTGACGGCAACAGAATGAGATTCCTGTAGAATGACAGATATCGAAAGGAAAGCATTATGATCAAAGAAGAAAAAGTCATACTGATGACAAAGCTGGCATCTTATGAATCAGGTAAAGGGAAGAAGGACATCAATATTCTGAATTATTTCCGGGGTGACTATATAGGATTTCAGATTTTGAAATCTGTTATTGCTGCAACCGTTTCCTTTTTCGCGGTATTTGCGGTTTATGTTTTTTATAATTTTGAAACATTGATACAGGATATCTACAAAATGGATCTTTTGTCATACGGAAAAACCATCATAATATTATACTTGTGTGTGGTTGGTGCATACGGTGTCATATCGTATGTGATTTATGCAAACAGATACAATAAAGCGAAAAAGAATCTGAGAGTATATTATGCCAATTTGAGAAAACTGGCCGGTATGTATGCAGATAAAGAATAATGAGGAAGATGATATGACGACTTTACTTGTTGCAAAACAGTATATTAAGAAATTTATTTCAAAATATGAGGTATATTTGAAACCGCTTTTGAAACTTGTGCTTGCTTTGACAGCACTGATGATGATCAATGGAAAGATCGGCTACATGCAAAGGCTGGATAATATTTCTGTTGTGCTGATTGTTTCTCTGATGTGTTCATTTATGCCAATGAACTTTATTATTTTTGTGGCGGCATTATTTACTGTGCTGCATATGTATGCCTTATCGCTGGAATGTGCGGTAATAACTCTTGTGGTATTTTTGGTTCTGTTTTTGCTCTATTTCCGCTTTTCCCCAAAGGATACGATTGTCGTTCTTCTGACTCCCATGAGTTTCGTGCTGGGTATTCCGTATGTAATGCCGCTGGTTATGGGGCTTGTTGGTACGCCGGCATCGGTGGTCTCTGTAGGATGCGGAGTGATCGTTTCCTATCTGATCAACTATATTGCAGATGGCGCTAATACGCTGTCAGCCATGGAAACCGAAGATATGGCGACCAGATTTCGCTTTGTGATTGATGGATTTCTTAACAATAAGGCTATGATATTAACAATAGCGGCTTTTGCCGTTACGATTATATTGGTTTATCTCATCAGAAGACTGTCCATTGATTATGCCTGGACAATAGCCATTATTGCAGGTGCTCTTGCGGATATTATGATTCTTCTGATCGGTGATCTCATTTTTGATACAAATGTCTCTATTTTAGGGTTGATTGTCGGAACTGTATTCGCGGTCCTGGTGGCAAAGATAGTGGAATTCTTTGCGTTCCATGTGGATTACAGCAGGACGGAATCCGTTCAGTTTGAGGATGATGAGTATTACTATTATGTAAAGGCAGTCCCCAAGATAACGGTTGCCACACCTTCCAGAACAGTGAAAAAGATCAATACATTAAAAAAGAGACCGGTTTCGACACAGGCAAGGAAATAGAAATGTAAATTATTGGTAATGAGGGAACGTAAATGTCTCAATTTAATGAATTTATAGAAACATATCTGGCGCGTATACCAAGAAGTATCAGATGGGTAGACTGCGTGGAAATACTTCTGATCACTTTTCTCGTATATCATATTCTGGTGTGGATCAAGAATACAAGAGCATGGTCACTGCTTAAGGGATTTATGGTGATTGCCGGTTTTATTCTGGTAGCTGCCTTTTTTGAGATGAACACTATATTGTGGATTGCACAGAACGCATTCGGTGTGGCGGTGACGGCTGTAGTAGTTATATTGCAGCCGGAACTTAGAAAAGCACTTGAGGAGCTGGGACGAAAAAACATTATTAGTTCCATTGTTCCCTTTGATACGAACAGATCATTGGAAGAAGGAAGATTTTCAGACAAGACCATTAATGAAATAGTAAAAGCATGCATGGAAATGGGCAAGGTGAAAACCGGTGCTCTTATTGTTGTTGAACAGAATCAGTCCCTGTCTGAATATGAGAGAACCGGTATTGAGGTAGACGGTATTGTGACCAGTCAGCTTATTATAAATATTTTTGAAAAAAATACGCCACTTCATGATGGCGCTGTTATTGTGCGGGGAAACAGAATCACTTCTGCAACCTGTTATCTTCCGCTGTCGGACAATATGGCACTGAGTAAAGAGCTTGGCACCAGACATCGGGCCGGAGTGGGAATTTCTGAGGCAACCGATTCCATGACGGTTATTGTTTCTGAGGAAACGGGGAAAATAAGTGTAGCTTATGAGGGAAAACTGGACAGAAATCTGGATGCGGAACGCCTCAAAGAGAAATTGAAATTAATACAGAATAAGCCGGAGGAAGAAACCAGAAAGCGTATTGTGTGGAAGGGATGGTCTAAAGGTGAAAAATAAGATTACAGCAAATATGGGCCTCAAAGTAGCATCCCTGTTTTTCTCGTTCCTGCTTTGGATGGCCGTCAATAATATGAACGATCCCACGATCGACCGTTCTTTTAGCAATATTCCTGTTAAACTGCTGAATACGGAATTGATCACGGATACCGGGCAGGTATACGAAGTTCTGGATAACACAGCCGTAATTGACAAGGTGACGGTGTGGGCTCCCAGATCTGTGATCAGCAGTCTCAGTGCATCCAATATCATTGCAACGGCGGATGTAAGTGAACTGAGCAGTCTTGATACGATCAGCATTAAATTGTCCACGAATCTGTATAACAGCGACATTGAGAGAATCAAGGGCAGTAATGATACCGTAAAATTAAATATTGAAAACAAGAAAACCAAAACGTTGGCACTTAAGTCAACTGTTTCCGGTAGTGTAGAAGACGGCTATCTGCTTGGTGATATTGTGCCAAATCAGAATCTGGTGAGAATATCGGGACCGGAATCGGTGATCGATCAGGTGGTGAAAGCATCTGTTGATGTACCTGTAACCGGATTTACCAGCGATATTGCTGACAATGCGGAAATCAAATTATATGACAGTGAGGATAATCTGGTTCAGGACAGCCGGATCACCCAGAATATTAAGACTGTAGGTGTCAAGGTGAGTATTTACAGAACGTCGGAAGTGCCTGTTTACTTCAGTACTACAGGAACGCCGGCTTACGGTTACAGAATGGCAGGAGAACCGGAAGGAAGCATAACAAGCATTGTGATTGCCGGCAAGGAGAATGCTATCAAAAATATTAATGCCATTGAGATTCCTGCGGAGGCAGTTGATATTTCTGATTGTACCGAAGATTATACAACTGAAATCGATATTCGGAATTATCTGCCTGACAACGTGTTCCTTGCGGATGCTTCTCAGAGCAGAATAACGGTAACGGTTGACATAGAGTCTGAAGTTACCAAAGAACTGGAAATTCAAGGGAGCAGGATCGAGGTAATCAATGTACCTGACGGATACAGGGCAACCATTCCTGAATTTGAGGATAACGTGTTGATAGAAGTGCGTGGACTTTCCACGGATGTTTCCGGACTTCGCGGTGCGGATATGCGGGGTTATGTTGATGTCAGTGAATGGATGAAAGATGAGAACATGACAGAGCTCTTAGAAGGGTATTATCAGGTTGAAATTGATTTTGGATTGCCTGATGATGTGACAATAACAGAACCTGTAAAGGTGACAATGCACTTATCAAAGTTGGAGGATTAAGAAAATGGGTAGATTATTCGGGACAGACGGAGTAAGAGGAGTTGCCAATGATGAACTGACGCCGCTTCTTGCAATGCAGCTTGGTCAGGCAGGCGCTTATGTGCTTACAAAGGAAAATGAACATAAGCCTACGATCATGGTAGGATGTGATACCCGTATTTCCGGTGATATGCTGGCAAATGCATTGATGTCAGGTATCTGCTCCGTTGGAGCGAATGCAGTATATGTCGGAGTGATTCCGACACCGGCAGTTGCTTATCTTACAAGAAAATATAAGGTGGATGCTGGAGTAGTTATTTCTGCGTCTCACAATCCTGTGGAATTTAACGGTATCAAGTTTTTTGATGGCAACGGATACAAGCTTCCTGACGCGCTGGAGGATGAGATTGAAGCGCTGATCAAAAGCGGTATGAACGGCATCAAATTTCCTATTGGAGCGAATGTAGGAAAGATCAAATATCGTACGGATGCAAGAGAAGAATATATCAATCATTCCATCCAGTCGGTCAATGTTGATTTGTCTCATTTAAAGATTGTGGTGGACTGTGCAGAGGGTGCTTCCTTCTATACATCAGTGGAAGCGTTAAAAGAGCTTGGCGGTAATGTGGTGGCAATTCACAATATGCCTGACGGAACCAATATCAATGCCAACTGTGGCTCTACTCATATGGAAGAGATCCGTGCCAGAGTAGTTTATGAAAAGGCGAATATAGGTCTGGCTTTTGACGGGGATGCAGACAGACTGATGGCGGTGGATGAACTGGGAAATGTGATAGACGGCGACCAGATTATGGCAATTGTGGGAAATCACATGAAGGAAAAAGGTGAACTTGCCGGAGATACAATTGTAGCTACTGTAATGAGTAACCTTGGATTTTTCCTGATGGCTGAAAAAAACGGAATCAGGGTTGACCAGACTAAGGTGGGTGATCGCTATGTGCTTGAGCACATGAAAGAAATCGGTGCCAGTCTGGGAGGAGAACAGTCCGGTCATATCATCTTTTTGAAGGAGAATACCACCGGTGACGGACTCCTCAGCGCCCTGCATTTATTACAGGTTATGGTAGAGACAGGAAAGCCTTTGTCAGAGCTTGCATCGGTTATGGAAGTACTTCCCCAGGCTCTTGTCAATGCCAAGGTTCCGAATCATAAGAAAGAAAAATACATGGAATATCCTGAAATTGCAGATGCTATAGAAAAGCTCACGGATAAATTTGCGGGAGAAGGCAGAGTGCTGATTCGTCCTTCCGGAACAGAACCTTTGGTACGGGTTATGATTGAAGGTAAAGATCAGCAGATGATTGAAAAAGAGGCAAAACAATTGGCGGAGCTGATTCAGAATATTATGTTGTAGATTGAAGATTACAGTAGTACTTAAGAACAACTTGTATAACCATAGGAGAAATGTTATACTGAAATCAGAGTTACTGGAGAATCAGGCAGTAAATGAATTGGAGGGAGTTATAGAATGGTAAGCCAGAAGGTGGTCATTAAGAATCCTACCGGGTTACATTTGAGGCCGGCAGGAATTTTGTGCAAAGAGGCCATGCAGTTTAAATCATTAATAACCTTTACATTTAGAGGCAGTACGGCAAATGCCAAGAGCGTTTTGAGTGTTCTTGGTGCCTGCGTGAAATGTGGAGATGAAATTGAATTTATCTGTGAAGGTGAAGATGAGGTTCAGGCTTTGGAGACCATTGTAAATGCAATTGAAAGCGGATTGGGAGAATAATAAGAAACAGCGTTGCGGATGCAACGCTGTTTTTTGGTTCAATAAGATAAGTAACAAAACATGTCATCATTTGGCATTAATTTGATTCAATGGATTTATCATCAACATTGAAGGTATCGCCGTCTTCGAGAATACATACCATAGTCTTACCGGTATTTAATTTAATCTCATTTCCGTCATCATCATAATATCTGGTAGCACCGTAGTCTGATGTCTTTTCCCAGTTTACATGAATACCTTTGCCATTTGTGAAGAACCATCCATCTCTTGTGGTATCATGACACTGGAAGGAGAGATATCCCTTCTGGTCTCTGACTTCGAAATAAGTATTTTGAACTAAGATGTTCTTAAAGGACAGCTGCTTGTTGTTGGCAAGATCAATGTGAGGACCATCGCTGTCACCGGAAAGATGCTGATATCTGTCATATAAACCGGTTTCTTCATTGTAAATGAAATAGCAGTTGGTAACAGGATAAGCAGGTGACATATCAATCTTTTCTGCTGTGATGGCATCGCTGTACTGCTCCAAAGTGTTGGGCTCTGCATTGGTTGCGAACTGATAATGTGTCTCGTCGGAGTAGCCTTCCCTGTATTCGGTAAGATATCCGTAATGACTGATGGCTTCTGAGATCAGAGAACCGTCTGTAAATGCATTATCTGTAGAGTTCTTTGCAGTATCTCTGTAGGAAACCTTACTGTAATCAATACAGTTAATGTTCTGGGTGTCATCTCTGGCAATCAGATCATCTATGTAGAAAGGTCCGCCGTAGTGAATATAAATGGCATCCCACTCAAATGCCCAATATAAATAGTAATCACGACAGCTTCTGATATTACCAACCTTTTCAAGGTCTTTCCAATTCTCCCAGATACCCATAAGTCTGGTCATGCTGCCCTCTACATTACATTCATAAAGTATAGAAGCTTCAGACAGACCATACTGACTTGCTGTCTTGGAATTGGGAACCATAATGGCAACGGGACGGGTCTTTGCAACCTCTTCATCCACCCATTCATTTGTTAAGCGGCTCTTGACCATGCCCTCTGCCGGGGGAGTATCCGGATCTTCTTCTCCTTCAGCCTCATCTGTGGATTCTGTTTCCTCTTCCTCCTGGGGCTGTGCCTCCACGATGGGTTCCACAATAGGCTGTGTTGCGGTTTCTTCTTCTTTTTTACCGCAGCCAAACAATAAAAGAGATGAAGATAAGGCTACAAGAAAAAGCACTTGTAATCTTTTCATCAATATTTCCTCACTTTCATTATTAAATGGCAGCTTGTATACAAAATGCCACACAACTGTCATTATAACACAGATAAAATCTGCCGTCACTAGAAAAATGTGTAAAAACTTATACAAAAATATTAAAAAAGTATTACAGACAATACATACACTTGTACAAATTCAAAAATAAGGGTAAACTATACGTATTGAATGCATATAAGATGAAAGATTTATATGAAAGGACATGTCATGAAAAAGATAATTGTAACAGGCTGTAACGGCCAGCTGGGACGCGCCATCAACAAGGAGCTTGCCGGAAACAGTGAAATTGAATTTGTTAATACAGATGTGGGAGAGCTTGATATCACCAGCATAGATAAGGTAATGGAACTGGCAAGAGAGGTAAAGCCCTATGCAATCATCAATTGTGCGGCCCACACGGCGGTGGATGCCTGTGAGACGGACTGGGATAACGCTTACCGTATCAATGCCATCGGTCCCAGAAACTTAAGTATTGCCGCCACGGAGACCGGTGCCAAGATGATCCATGTTTCCACAGATTATGTATTTGACGGCAAATCTGCAAAGCCATATATTGAGTTTGATAAACCCAATCCCCAGGGCGCCTACGGCGCAACCAAGCTGGCGGGTGAGAATATGGTAAAAGATTTTGCGGATCATTATTTTATCTTCAGAACGGCATGGTTATATGGAGAGGGCAAAAACTTTGTGAAGACCATGCTCCGTTTATCGGAAACAAATGAAAAGGTGCGAGTTGTCAATGATCAGTTTGGAAGTCCTACCAGTGCCAAAGAATTGGCGGCTGTAATTGCCCATCTTCTCTTTACTGAGAATTATGGTTTGTTTCATGCCACCTGTGAAGGAAGCTGCAGCTGGGCAGACTTTGCAAAAGAAATTTTCAGGTTGGCGGGAAAGAGCACACAGGTAGAGGGAATCACTACTCAGGAGTACAATGCACCGGCACCACGTCCTGCATACTCTATTCTGGAAAACTATATGCTGAAGCTGACCAGTGATTATCGATTTGCGGACTGGCACGATGCCATAGAGACATACATGAAAACATTATAAGAGAAGAAGGAAGAGACATGAATTTTTTACAGGATCTGGTTCATAACAGGATTTTCGTATCGGCTGTTCTCGGCTGGTTTATCGCACAGGTTCTAAAGACCATCATCCACATGTTCCTTACCAAGACATTTGTGGCGGAGCGGATGATAGGAAGCGGAGGAATGCCAAGCTCCCATTCCGCAACGGTATGTGCACTTGCCACAGCCACCGGAATCACTTATGGAGGAGGAAGCTTTGAATTTGCAATTGCTGTTATATTGGCCATCATCGTCATGCATGATGCCATGGGTGTGCGCAGGGAAACAGGAATTCAGGCGAAGGTGATCAATGAAATGCTGGAGGTATTTACCAATATGGGCAAAAAGATGAGTCCCGAGGAGAAGCTGAAGGAATTTGTGGGACATACTCCGCTTCAGGTTCTGGCAGGTGCCATATTGGGAATTCTGATCGCAGTCATGGTATGTCTTCCATAATATTTTGACAGAAAGCCATAATTAAATTATTATAGAGAAAGAAACAGTTTATTACGGATAACAAAAGGAGATTATTATGCAGAACATAGCTTTGATTACAGGTATTACAGGACAGGATGGTTCTTATCTTGCGGAATTCCTGCTGGAAAAGGGATATGAGGTTCACGGACTGATTCGCAGACACAGCATCAGCAATACATCCCGTATCGATCATATTATTAATTCCGATTACAATAAAGTAAAATTTTTTCTCCACTATGCAGATACCACAGATTCCAGCAATCTGATGAGACTGATCGCGGAAATCAGACCCACCGAGGTTTACAATCTTGCTGCCCAGTCTCATGTAGGGGTATCCTTTGAAGTGCCGGAATACACGGCAGAGGCAACAGGTGTGAGCACCTTAAAGCTTTTGGAGGCACTTCGTGTGAACGGCGGCAACTGCCGTTATTATCAGGCTTCCACCTCAGAGCTTTTCGGTGGACTTCCGGAGACGGCTCCCCAGAGTGAAGCAACTCCTTTTTATCCAAAGAGCCCTTACGGAGTTGCCAAGCTGTATTCTTACTGGATTACTGTAAACTACAGGGAATCCTACAATATGTTTACCTGTAACGGTATTCTCTTCAATCATGAATCTCCGAGACGCGGCGAGAATTTCGTGACTAGAAAGATCACTCTTGCCATTGCCAATATCATTGCCGGAAAGCAGGAGAAGCTTTCTCTGGGAAATATGAATGCCAAGCGCGACTGGGGTTTTGCCGGAGACTATGTAAAGGGTATGTGGCTGATGCTCCAACAGGACAAGCCGGACGATTATGTACTTGCTACCAATGAGACCCATACCGTAAGAGAATTTGTGGAAGCGGCATTTCGTGAGCTTGGTATTGCCGTCAGATGGGAAGGAACCGGCGTAAACGAAAAGGGATATGACAGTGAGACAGGAAAGCTTCTGGTAGATGTGAATCCCGAATTTTACCGCCCTGCAGAGGTGGAATTCCTCTGGGGAAATTCAGCGAAAGCAGAGAAGGCTCTCGGCTGGAAGAGAGATGTGGACTTTAAAGGACTTGTCAGTATGATGATGGATGCCGATCTTAAGGAAATTGCCGGAATCAGCTGTGAGGAATACAGAAGCAGGAAAGAGAACAAGTAACGGTGCTAAAGAGGCATTAAATGCATGGTATCAGTATCACTTATATGGATTTACATGATCATTACCTGTTATGTTACAGGATATACGGTACTTAAGATTCTTACCCTGAAACGGGGTTACCGGATCAGAAGAGAGAGCAGCTATCTATATGCAGGCATTGTTACAGTGACAGTTTATGCCCAGTTCTTCAGTATCTTTTATAAGGTGGGGTTTCTTGCAAATCTGATCCTTCTGATGATCTGCGGCATTTGTGTCTGCGTGTTCTTTCGTGATTTTTCAGAGAAGCTTCATACAATGCGACTTACCATTACCCCTGTGAAAGCAGGGGTAGTCCTGTTATTGTTCCTGCTTTTTGCCTACGGCACCTCCACCGGAATCATCCACTATGATACGGGGTTGTATCATGCCCAGAGCATCCGGTGGATCGAGGAATATGGTGTGATAAAGGGGCTTGGCAATCTGCACAGCAGACTGGCTTACAACAGCGCAGCTTTCTGTCTGTCTGCACTGTACAGCTTTTCTTTTCTTTCCGGACAGTCCTTTCATTGCTGTGCCGGTTTTTTGGCATTTTTGCTGGCACTGACCTGCGGGGAAGCCTTTTCGAAGAACAGGGAAAAAAAGCTGAAGCTTTCAGACTTTGCCCGTGTGCTTGGAATTTACTATCTGCTGATCATCTTCGATGAGATGATTTCGCCGGCCTCCGATTATTTTATGGTTCTGTGTGTCTTTTATATTGTGATCAGGTGGCTGGATCTGTTGGAACAGGGGGAGAAATCCTATGTGCCCTACGGCCTTTTGTGCATCATGGGGGTCTGTGTGGTTACCTTCAAGCTTTCCGGTGCACTGATTTTACTGCTCACCTTAAAACCGGCAGTTCAGATGATCCGGGAGAAGAAGGGAAAGGAAATTCTTCTATATCTGGGGGCAGGAGTTCTGACATTGCTTCCTTTTCTGATCAGAAATGTGATATTATCGGGATGGCTTTTGTATCCCTTTACTTTTATCGATTTATTTGATGTTCCCTTCAAAATTCCGAAGGGAATGGCAGATTACGATTCTAAGGAAATTCAGGTATTCGGAAGAGGTTATTCCGATGTGACAAGGTATGAGGAGCCAATTACCGCATGGTTTAAGGATTGGGCAGCTGCGTTGGATCCCGTGAATCTGGTATTTCTGATTCTGGCATTTTTGGGGTTTCTGTTGCTGGCAGGTTTTGCCGTATACGGAATAAAAAAGAGAAAAAAGGAGATGGCGGAATATCTTCTTGTGATGGGGACCATGGGAATCTGTTTCCTTTTCTGGCTTACCAGCGCACCGCTTATCAGGTACGGATGTGTATATCTGTGGCTGTTTCCGGGACTCACCTGGGGCTTTTTTTACCTGAAGGTCACACCTTATCTCGACCGATATAAGATAGGCCTGATCCTTCTGTTCCTTTTTGGAATATATAAAGCGGGAAACTTTGTGGTGGAGACGGTAAGGAGCGGGACAGCAGAGTATCTGGTCTTACAGAAGGATTATGAGAATTTTGAGACGGTTCCTTATGAGCTTCATGGATACACTTTTTATTATCCCAGGGAGGGAGATCGGACCGGCTATGCGGATTTCCCGGCTTCTCCACTAAAGGCAGAGGATATCTTCCTCGGCGATACCATAGAGGACGGTTTCAAAGATGTGATACATTCCGATTCATAACAGCATAAGTACCGGAACCGGGCTTTAGCTGAATATATAAACAAAGAGAGGACAAAGAAATGTTGAATAAGGATGACAAGATATACGTGGCAGGGCACAGAGGACTGGTGGGCAGCGCCATTGTAAGAAACCTGAAGGCAAAGGGTTATCAGAATGTGATCGGAAGGACCCACAGAGAACTGGATCTGACCAATCAGGCGGCAGTGAGAGAATTTTTTGAAACGGAAAGACCGGATGTGGTGGTGCTTGCAGCAGCCAAGGTAGGCGGCATCAACGCCAACAATACCACTCCCGCAGAGTTTGCCTACGAGAATATGCAGATTCAGTGCAACGTGATCGAATGCTGTCACAGATATCAGGTAAAAAAGCTCCTGTTCCTTGGAAGCACCTGCATTTATCCCAGAATGGCACCTCAGCCCATTCCGGAGGACGCCCTTTTGACGGGTCCTTTGGAGGAGACAAATGAGGCATATGCGATTGCCAAAATTTCAGGTCTGGAGATGTGTAAATTTTATAAGAGACAGTACGGCGATGACTTTATCAGCTGTATGCCCACCAATCTGTACGGACCTCATGACAACTATGATCTGTCAGGCTCCCATGTAATGCCTGCCATGATCCGTAAATTCCATGAGGCGAAGGTAAACGGAGCACCATCTGTAGAGCTCTGGGGAACAGGCACTCCCTTAAGAGAATTTCTGTATGTGGACGATATGGCTGATGCCTGCGTATTCTTACTGGAAAATTACAGCGGGGAGCAGCATGTGAATATCGGTACCGGCAAGGAAGTGACGATTAAAGAGCTTGCGGAGACCGTAAAGAAGGTAGTGGGCTATGAGGGCGAGATCGTTTGGAACAAGGATATGCCGGACGGAACTCCCAGAAAGCTGACAAATGTGGACAAGCTTCATAGCCTTGGCTGGACTCATAAGGTAGAGCTTTCAGAGGGCGTGCAGCTGGCTTACCAGTGGTTTAAGGACAATGTAGATCAGGCCAGAATGTAACTGAAAGTAAGAATAATTCCGGTGTAGGGCAGATAAAAACCAGGGCACCGGAATTTTTTTCAAATAACTTTTCAATTTTTTGCAACCTTTTTTTGGATGTGAGGGTATTTTTATCAGATGAGAACGAAAAAAGCGGAAGCTGAGTTAACAGCAGAGGAGATTATTGACCGGTATGCGGATATGGTGTACCGGCTGGCAGTTTCCCAGGCAATGAACAGGACAGATGCCGACGATATTTTTCAGGAAGTGTTTGTGCGGCTGGTCCGCCATGTAAAGGATCTGCAGGACATGGAGCATGCAAAGGCATGGCTGATCAGGGTCACGATAAACTGTACCAAAAAACATTTTGGACAGTACTGGAATAAAAATGTTTTTCCAATAGAGGAGACAGAGGAAGTACCGAAGAGGGAAGAGGGCTTTGAGCAGGTGGAGAAAAAAATCGATAATCCTGTGATGCAGGCCGTCTCAAAGCTTCCGCCCAAATACCGGGGCTGTGTGCATCTGTTTTATTTCGAGGAACTGTCGGTCAAGGAAATTGCGGAAATGACAGATCAGACGGAATCCACGGTCAAGTCCCAGCTTCACCGAGCAAGGAAAATGCTGAAAGAAATGTTAGGAGATATCTCATAATGAAGGAGCAATACCAAAAAGAAGTTTCACAGATTCATGTGCCGAAGGAATTGTTGGAAAAGACAAAGCAGGCGATGAAAGAAGAGGAGCAGACTCTCTCCCGGAAAAAGATGACAGGGAAAGTGATTCCTTTTAAGAAAATATCCATGGTGGCGGCAGCAGCGATCCTTTTGCTTGTCATGATCCCGACAGGAATATCTTTTTTCCGGGGCATGGATCAGAATGAGAATGGCGGACAGATGCAGATGCAGCTACAGCTGGAAAATCATGCAGAACCGGAAATCGTCAAGATCGGGCAGGGTGGAGAAAAAGCTTTATCCGTAAAAGAAGTGGACCGGATGCCGGAAGAATTTGAGGGCGCGGATGAAACCGTGATTGGGGATATTATCGTGCGCGTGACGGAGGATGAAAAGACAGGATATCTGAAGGCATACTTTGAGAGAGATGGCAAAGCGTATGCTGTGACTTCGAAACTTACAGATTTAGGGGAATTTGAAGAAGCTCTCAAGAAAAAGCTACAGTAAAGGGGCAGGAATTGTATGAAGTTTGAAAATGACTATTTCCGTATTATTATTGAGAAAAAGCAGCTTTCACAGGAACAGAAGGAAGCGCAAAAGGTGAAATGGAGAAAGAGAAGACCTGCCATCACAATTGCATTGCTTCTGGTTGTGGCTATTGTTTCCGGTTCGCTCTACGCTCATTTCCGCCCGGCAGATGCAGAGGTGCAGCAGGCAAGTGCACAATCCGGGGAAGGTGCAGGAGAGAATCAAGGTAACAGCGGTCCGGATAATAGTGACATAGGTGTCACATCTAAAAGCGGGGATGGAGAGGAAGAGACAGAGGAATATGGGCAGGTTGCGGGTGAATATGTGGCAGCCACGCATCTTGCAGCCGGACTGCAGGATAAGTATGCGGATAAAAGCCTGTACAATTACACTTATGGAGACCCGATCGAAAATGTGGGCAGAGATGACGCCATCACCTTTCAGCTTGGCTATGATGTGGCGGATCTTCAGGTAGACAGATGGAATCAGGTTTTTGCACTGTACCAGGATCCGGATCTGACAGAGAAAATAAGTGCGAAATATTCCTTTGACAAGGAAACGGGCACTTTTACCATGCAGCCGTCCGAGACCTTTACCTTGTATCGGATTAACACATTAGGGCTGGATACGGAGACCGTGGATAAGTATCCCCATACTGCCAATACGCTGTTTGATAAAGGAGCAGGAAAAAACTGGGGAAATCTGGGGACGGCATATCTTGCCTCCTACTATGATAAGGAGACGGGAGAGTTGCTTGATAAACCGGAGGTCAGCATCGTAACTTTTGAAAGTGAGATTGAGGAAGCGCCTCACCTTACCTATTCCATTACGGATGACGGGAGGCCGCAGTTTACCTGGAATGAGGTGGAAGGCGCTACGGAATACATGGTCTGCAAGATCTGGAAAACCAAAGGACAGGAGTATGCCAACAGTCTGACTGTCATGGAAATCGTGACAGACACCACATGGACTACAGAGCTTCCGGAGTTCAGTAATGCTACCACAGTCAATTCGGAGTTCAAGACATTTTTGATCAGCGAGGATGACTGGAAGGATGAAGCCCTGTATGAAAATCATTTGGAGAGATATGGGGAACCCGAGATTCCGCACTATTCTATTGAAGGCGGAAATGTGGATGAGTCGGGCATCTGTGTTATCGCAGTGAATGATCAGGGTACTTCCATGATCAGTAATTATTACGCCTTTACGGAACTGGCACCCAGTTTACCTTACTGTGAAGCCCATTATACCGCCAGGGAAAATGGCATCATAAGTACCATGCAGACCTATGAAGATGTTGAGAGACTGCCGATTTATGATTACATTACCATGTGTGACGGCTACACCAGTACAAAGCTCATCGATTATCAGACGGAGAAGGCTTACATTGAGGATAAACGGTTTATGATCGTCGACGAGGAGACCGGAGAATTTCAGGATGCGGTAACCTATGCATGTCTCTGTATTCCCTACCGTGTGGAGGGAACTCCCTTTACCTATGAGCTTACGGTATCAGACGGGGAAAAGGATTATCAGGAAGCAGACATGGAGAAGGATCTTGCTTTCCTGGAGGACAGAGAATCAAAGCTCCGCAAGAAAACAGGTGTAGTGGCACCGGAATTTTCACTCAAGTTTGCGACCCAGGAGGATTTAAAACCGGAAAAGATCCGTAAGGTAGATACTGAAGTTTACGCAAACAGCGCTTTGTCGGAATACCTCGCCACCAATATGCTGGGCGGTGTCAATGTGATTGATCTGAGCGAATTTCCGGAGGCAAAGGATACAAACTTTGTGGATGATGCGCTGATGGAAGCCTATTATCAGAATCCCCTGATTCTGGGAATCAAGCGGTACAAAGTTAACAGGACAGGCACCGCTGTCAGAGTCGTTTATGAAAATTCTCTGGAAGAACAGGCCTCAAAGCAGGAGGAAATCAAAGCAAAAGTATCCGAGGTTATCGGGGAGATTATTACGGATGATATGACGCAGCAGGAAAAGGAACTGGCGATCAACCAGTATCTGTGTGATACCATTGTCTATGATGAAGATGCCCTTGCCAGTGCGGAAGAGTACAACTATATGTATGTGGACCCTGAATTTAATGACTCCTTTAATGCCTACGGCGCATTGATTGACGGAAAATGTGTCTGTGCCGGATATGCAGCAGCCTTTAAGCTTTTGGCACAGGAAGCCGGTCTTGAGGCAATTGTGGTGACGGGATATCTGGACGGAAATCTTTCCCATGCATGGAATAAGGTGAAGATTGACGATGAATGGCAGATCGTGGATGTGACCAATAATGACAACGAATACTTCTTTAACGCACTTTTAAATCTTCCCTCCTCTGTGGGAGACAGAGTGCTCGTTGAGGATAAAGAATATATGCTGGATAAGGTGATTTCTGATTATGTCGGGGAAAGTGATGCAAATGAATATTATCATATCACGGATAATTATTTCCCTGTTCAGGAGACAGCTGAGAAATTGGCCAAAGAGCTGACGGAAAAGGGAGAAGTAACGCTTCGGACAGATTATGAGTTGAACGATGAAACCTTTTATGAGATCACCGATGCGGTATATGCCATTATGGATGATGACACCGATCTGTATGGCTATTACTGGCTTGGGGTGATTTATCTGACCACAGAAAGGTAGAAAAAGAGTAGAAAGATACAGCAAAGACCTTCCGCAAAACTATGGGGAAGGTCTTTTGCTTGATGCTGTGTCGTTAAGGTTCATTCAGAACAGAATCTACATATTCGACAGAAAGGCCGAGCTTGTCGGCAATTTCTGTCGGGGTTTTGCTTTGGCATTTGAGCTTGAATATCTCCATTTTTGTCACAGCTTCGGAAGCTTTAACTTCGGCGGCATCGGCGCGGGCTTTTTCTGCAGTCACCTCTTCCTGCAGCTGTGACACCATCAGCCGCTCCATGTTCTTATCCATGATATACAGTTCCTTCGATAACATACCGATCACCACGGGGTCGGTGGCGCTCAGAAAGGTCAGCCATGCTTCCAACTCACTACAGTCTTTAGTAATATTATGTACGT
>CAMEIH010000042.1 GCA_945917985.1 uncultured Clostridium sp.
TTCTGAAACGGAGAGGTATTTCGTTGAGTATTGCAGCTTCTGAATTAGAGCACCGAATAAAGGATAAGAAGAAAGAGGAATAGCAGATATTCGGATAATCATTAGAAAGTAGGTGAAAGCATGACCCTTCAACAGTTAAAATATGTGATAACAGTGGTAGAAACAGGAACTATTACAGAGGCCGCAAACCAATTATTTATCTCTCAGCCAAGTCTGACCAATGCTATTCATGAATTAGAAAAAGAGATGAATATTGTTATTTTTAACAGAACTAATAAGGGAATCAGCCTTTCCAAAGAAGGGGAAGGCTTTTTGGGATATGCCAGACAGGTATTGGAACAGGCGGCAATTCTTGAAGATAAATATAAAGGAAATGATGGCGGAAAGAAACAGTTTTGTGTATCCACACAGCATTATTCTTTTGCGGTGAATGCCTTTGTGGATTTGATTAAGGAATACGGACAGGAGGAATATGATTTCAGCCTTCGGGAAACGCAGACCTATGAAATCATAGAGGATGTGGCAAGGCTGAGAAGTGAAATTGGAATCCTGTTTTTAAATGATTTCAATGAAGCTGTCATCAATAAGATTTTAAAATCGTATGATTTGGAATTTCATTTGTTGTTTATTGCCAAACCTCATGTTTTTATCAGCAGAAGTCATCCGCTTGCATCCAATAAGGTAATTACAAATGAGGAATTGGAAGCTTATCCGTATCTTTCCTTTGAGCAGGGCGAACATAATTCGTTTTATTTTTCGGAAGAGATATTTTCCGAATTCGAGAGAAAGAAAAATATCCGTGTAAGAGACAGGGCAACCTTGTTCAATCTTTTAATTGGATTAAACGGATATACTGTATGCAGTGGTGTAATTGATAAGAAGCTGAATGGAAGTGAAATTATTGCGGTTCCCTTAGCTGATGAAAGTGACATGCGGATTGGGTATATCACCCACAGAAAAGGAATCATCAGCAGACTGGGCAATTCCTATCTGGAGGCACTAATGAAATACACAACAGGGGGACAGAATTTATGAAATGGATGATAGCGTCTGATATTCACGGCTCGGAATACTATTGTAATGAATTGTTGGAAGCATACAAGAGGGAGAAGGCAGACCGGTTATTACTGCTTGGAGACATTTTATACCATGGTCCGAGAAATGATCTGCCCAAAGAGTATCAACCTAAAAAGGTGATTGAACAGTTAAATGCGTATAAACAGGATATCATTTGTGTGAGAGGAAACTGTGATACGGAAGTGGATCAGATGGCTCTGGAATTTCCCATCATGGCAGATTACTGTGTGATGGCGGATGGAGAAAGGCTGATTTATGCAACACATGGACACCATTTCCATGAGAAGAATCTGCCGCCGCTTCATAAAGGAGATATCCTGTTGTGTGGTCATACCCATGTACCCAAATGTACAGAGTATCCGGATTATATTTATATGAATCCGGGGTCTGTATCTATTCCAAAAGAAGAAAGCTGGCATGGATACATGATATATGAAAACGGCAGATTCGTATGGAAGGATTTACAGGGAAAAGAGAAAATGCGATTCCCAAAAAGAACATTAGAATAAAAATGTGAAAGCATGATGCCCATAGTTTGAAACTATGAGCAACATGCTTTTTTTAGTATTATGCAATCGAAACGGCATCGTTTATAATGCAGAGAGAAAATCAATAATAGAAAGGGAGACAGACGATGAGTAAAGTAATGACACCTTATAGATATGATTTTGTGGGAAGCTTTTTAAGACCACAGGCACTTAAGGATGCAAAGGCAGCATATCAGGATGGGAAAATCAGCAAAGATGAACTTGATAAGGTCATAAATGAAGAAATTACTAAAGTGGTAGCAAAGCAGAAGGAACTTGGCTTTCATGTAATAACAGATGGTGAATTCAGAAGAACATTCTGGCACCTTGATTTTATGTGGGGCTTTGAAGGAGTAGCTCATGAGAATACCGGAAACGGCGTGAAATTCAATGCGGAACTGGCAGTACTTGATGACACTTATCTTGTAGGAAAGATTAAGGCAAAAGCACATCCCTTTGGTGAATATTTCAAATTTTTGAAGCAGTTTGAAGATGAGAATACAGTTGCCAAATATACCATTCCTGCTCCGGCACAGTTTTTCCAGCAGATGATCGTACCTGCAAATTATGAAACCACAAGAAAGTTTTATGCTACAAATGAGGAGTTGATTCAGGATATTGGTGTGGCATATCAGGATGTGATTAAGCAATTTTATGATGCAGGATGCCGTAATCTCCAGTTTGATGATTGCACATGGGGCGCAATCGTGGGAGATGCTGCAAAGCAGAGGTATCAATCTCTTGGTATTGATTTAGAGGACGTAAAAGCGCAGCTTCTTGCAGTTAACAATCTTGCTCTGGAAGGCAGACCGGATGATATGGTGATTACTTCACATATCTGCCGAGGTAATTATCATTCAACCTATTTCGCAAGCGGTCCTTACGATACTGTTGCCGATTATGTATTTGCCAAGGAAAATGTGGATGCATTCTTTCTGGAATATGATGATGAAAGATCCGGTGGCTTTGCACCTTTGGCAAAAGTTTCCAGAGATAAAAAGGTCGTGCTTGGACTTATTACTACAAAATTACCTGTATTGGAGGATAAGGAAAAGGTTATTGCAAGAATACATGAGGCAGCAAAGTATATTCCGCTTGAAAGACTGTGTTTAAGTCCTCAATGCGGATTTGCATCCTGTGAAATCGGCAACAAGCTTACCGAGGAAGAACAGTGGGCTAAACTTAAGTTAGTAAAAGAGATTGCAGAAGAAGTTTGGGGAAGTTTGGGGAAAATAGAATTATATTGAATTTCTTGTAAAGTTATGATAGAATGATGCGAATTGAATATGAAGTAGTCAGGTGTCAGGGCAATTTATATTATTTATA
The DNA here is from genome assembly GCA_945917985.1 of uncultured Clostridium sp. Taxonomy (GTDB): domain Bacteria; phylum Bacillota; class Clostridia; order Lachnospirales; family Lachnospiraceae; genus Suilimivivens. Next base: position 2,931 of record CAMEIH010000042.1, read on the forward strand.
TGATTGGCTCTGGTGAAAAGGGAAACAGGTGCAAGTCCTGTGCGAACTCGTCACCGTAATTAGGGAGCTGAGGCCGATATATCACTGGGAACAAGGAAATCCTTTCCTGGGAAGATGGCGGATGCGATGATTTTCAAGCCGGGAGACCTGCCTGACTGCTGTACAGAAACGATAGTTTCAAACCACGAGTAACTGGTTGTACGTTTAAAAGAGTATGGGAAAGTTGTTTGTTTATGATTTTCCTATATGCTTCTTTTGTGTGCAAACCCTTTACCTGTTTAGGAAAAGGGTTTTTTATTTGTGTTGCCGAAATATTGTTTCTGACGTACATATTTAAGATAAATAGGATGGCAGGTGGAACTGTCGAAGGAGGAAACATGAAAAAAAGAGTAGTGGCATTGTTAATGGCAACATTGATGGGAACATTCTGCATGGCAGGATGTGGAAACAGTAAGGAGACAACGGTAGAGAGTTCTTCAGAAGTGGAAGAAGAGAAGACACAGGCTGAAACAGAAGAAGCTGTCAATACCGAAACAGAGGCAGATGCCGATCAAAAAGCAGCTGATGAAGTAGCGGCAATGATTGATGCGATCTATGTGCAGCAAAGAACAGATGAGACAGATAAGCAGTGTGCAGACGCCAAAGCAGCATGGGATGCATTGACAGATGTTCAGAAAGAACTGGTAGAGGGTGAAAATGCAGATCAGGATTATTTTGGAAGAGATACCGGTGATGCATCCAAGGATGACCCGCGTAATCAGGATGAAATCGGAGAAAATGAGATTTTGGTTGTGAGCTTTGGTACTTCCTTTAATGACAGCCGCGCAGCTGACATTAAAGGAATTGAAGATGCCCTGCAGGAGGCTTATCCTGACTGGTCTGTGAGAAGAGCATTTACGGCTCAGATTATTATTAATCATGTACAGGCACGTGATGGCGAGTACATTGACAATATGGATCAAGCCCTGGATCGTGCGGTGGCGAATGGCGTTAAGAATCTTGTGATTCAGCCTACGCATTTAATGCATGGAGCAGAGTATGACGAACTGATGGAAGCAGTAGAGGCATATCAGGATCATTTTGAAACTGTAAAGGTTGCAGAGCCACTGCTTGGAGAGGTGGGAACGGATGCAACTGTAATCAATGCAGATAAAGCAGTTGTTGCAGAGGCGATTACCACAGAAGCGGTGAAGGATGCCGGCTATGACAGTCTGGATGCAGCAAAAGAAGATGGTGTTGCATTTGTATTTATGGGACATGGAACCTCTCATACTGCAAAAGTATCATACAGCCAGATGCAGACACAGATGGGAGAACTTGGCTATGACAACGTATTTATCGGAACCGTGGAAGGCGAACCGGAAGAGACTGCGTGCGAGGCAGTGATTGATGCTGTAGCACAGGCCGGGTATACGAAAGTGATACTTCGTCCACTGATGGTGGTTGCAGGAGATCATGCAAACAATGATATGGCCGGGGATGATGAGGATTCGTGGAAGAGTATGTTTACTGCATCCGGCAAGTTTGACAGTGTGGATACACAGATTACAGGTCTTGGATCTATTGATGCTATTCAGCAGCTTTATGTGGCACATACGAAAGACGTAATAAATGAATAGAGGATAACGATGAAAAGAAAACTTATTATAATTTTTAGTACATTGTTGCTGGTTTGTTCTCTATTTTGCGGTTGTGCCGACAAAAACAATGTACAGGAAAGCAGCATAAAAGAAGATACTCCTGCGACAGAATCCCCTGTTAACACGGAATCAGAAGAACCTTCTGCACAGAATGAAATTGTAGAGGAAGAAGAGAAGGCTGTGATTCCGGATGGAATATACAAGGCAGATTTTGATACGGACAGCAGCATGTTTCACGTAAGTGAAGCATGTGACGGAAAAGGAATACTGACAGTCAAAAACGGAGAAATGACCATCCATATTTCACTGATGTCAAAAAAGATTGTAAATCTTTATCCCGGACTTGCAGAGGATGCCGAGAAAGATGGAGCAGAGCTTCTTATGCCCACAGAGGATACGGTTACCTTCAGTGATGGGTTGACAGAGGAGGTCTATGGTTTTGATGTGCCGGTTCCGGTGCTGGAGGAAGAATTTGATCTGGCACTCGTTGGTACAAAGGGAACATGGTATGACCATAAGGTAAAAGTCTCCAATCCGGAACCAATGGAGGAAGAAGCACAGGCTGAAAATACCCTTCAGTTGGAGGACGGCATCTATACCGTAGATCTTGCCTTTGAGGGTGGAAGCGGTAAAGCAAAGGTTTTATCTCCGGCGACAGTTACAGTATCAGGAGAAAACGTGACTGCAACGATTCAATGGAGCAGTCCCAATTATGATTATATGCTTGTAGATGGAGAAAAGTATCTTCCGATCAATACAGAAGGAGATTCTGTATTTGAGATTCCTGTTCTGTTTTTTGATAAACCGATGGATGTCATTGGAGATACTGTGGCAATGAGTACACCACATGAAATTGAGTATACGCTCACATTTTATTCTGACACGATGAAACCGGCAGAATAAGAGGTACTATGGGATGAGAAGAAAGACAATCATTGCAATATGTCTGTTTTTGACAGGACTGCTGGGGCTGCACGGCTGTGGCAGTCCTTCTTCCAATTATGATAATAATTATCATGCAGACAATTTGCAGGATAAGGAAACAGAAGGTACGCTTGTTTATGAAAGTAGTATGGAGCTTCAATATGCTGAGAATTTTTCGGTAGACTATTATAAGGGCGGCTATACAATGCTGACAACAACAATGGATGGACAAAGGTTCCTGGTTGTTCCGGAAGGAAAAGAAATACCGGAAAATATGCAAGAAGATATCGTAGTATTACAGCGTCCAATGAAGGATTTATATCTGGTTGCATCTGCTGTTATGGATATGTTTCGCGAATTAGATGGTTTGGACGCCATTACTTTTTCAGGGCAGAAGGAAAAAAACTGGTATATTGAAGAAGCAAAAGAAGCAATGGCAAATGGAGATATGCTCTATGCAGGAAAATATAGCAAGCCGGATTATGAATTGCTTGTTTCAGAAGGATGCACGCTTGCAATAGAAAACAGAATGATTTCACATTCTCCGGAAGTCATTGAAAAACTGGAAGATTTTGGAATACCAGTTATGATTGAATATTCCAGTTATGAGTCGCATCCATTAGGCAGAGTGGAATGGATTAAATTTTTTGGAGCTTTACTTGGCAAAGAAGAGATAGCAGAGCAGATCTTTGAAGAACAGGCAGCAATTCTAGACAAGGTATCAGCAGACGAAAAGACAGATCAGACAGTAGCATTCTTTTTTATCACATCAAACGGACTGGTGCAGGTGCGACAATCTTCTGATTATGTACCCAAGATGATAGAACTTGCAGGCGGAAAGTATATTTTTGAAAATTTAGGGGATGCCGAAACGAAACGTTCTACCATGAATATGCAGGTGGAGGAGTTTTATAATGGTGCAAAGAATGCAGATTTCCTGATCTATAACAGTTCTATTGACGGAGGAATTTCCAGTAGGAAGGAGCTTCTTGATAAATGTGAGGTTATGGCGGATTTCAAAGCAGTACAGGAAGGAAATGTCTGGTGTACTACAAATGATATGTATCAACAGTCCTTATCAGTTGGATATTTAATTGAAGATATTCATGCCATGCTGTCAGGGGAAGGAGAAGATAAAATGCACTATCTTTTCCGCTTGGAATAAAAAGAAAGGTGATGTGATTGCTATGCAGAAAAACAGAAAATACAGATATATTATTGCATTTATTTTTCTTGGTATGGGAGTTGTGATCTTTTTGGCTCTCAATATCTGCATTGGAAGTGTAAGCATTACATTATCGGATATCTTAGGAACAATGGCAGGGAAAGAGAATCAGGAAACGATATCGAGAATTTTGTGGGATATACGACTACCGAGAACAATGGCAGTTATCATACTTGGCGGGGCACTTTCACTCGCAGGATATCTGTTACAGACTTTTTTTCATAATCCCATAGCCGGTCCGTTTGTTCTTGGTATCTCATCAGGAGCAAAAATGGTGGTGGCACTGGTAATGGTCTTTTTTATGGGAAGAGCAATCAGAATTACCTCCGCAGATATGATTGTAGCTGCATTTGTGGGTGCAATGCTGTCTATGGGATTTGTACTACTGTTATCGCGCAGAGTAAAAGGAATGTCAATGCTGGTAGTCAGCGGTGTTATGATTGGATATATATGTTCAGCAATAACGGAGTTGGTCGTAACTTTTGCGGATGATGCAGATATTGTAAATCTTCATAACTGGTCACAGGGTAGTTTTTCCGGAATGACATGGGATCATGTGAAAGTTATGGCAATTGTTGTCATCGTTACATTTATAGCAGTTTTCCTGTTATCAAAGCCTCTTTCGGCATATCAGCTTGGTGAAGTGTATGCACAGAACATGGGAGTAAATATTCGTATATTAAGAGTATTCCTTGTTGTTTTATCAAGCATTTTATCGGCATGTATTGTAGCTTTTGCAGGACCGATATCTTTTGTTGGAATTGCAACACCTCACCTGGTGAAAAAATTACTTGGAACTACAAAGCCGCTTTTGATGATACCAGCCTGTTTTCTGGGCGGAAGCGTATTCTGCTTGTTTTGCGATTTACTGGCAAGAACGATTCTTGCACCAACGGAACTGAGTATCAGTACGGTTACAGCAATTTTCGGTGCCCCGGTTGTTTTATGGGTGATGGCGACGCATAGAAAAGAGAGGGCCGCATAATGGAATATTATTTTAAAACAGACCAGATGAGCGTTGGTTATCAGGGGAAGCCATTGATTCAGGACATAGAGATTGGACTTCATAAAGGAGAAATATTGACCTTGATCGGTCCAAACGGAGCGGGTAAATCCACGATATTAAAGAGTATTGCAAAGCAGCTGAAGCTCATTCATGGAGTAGTGTATCTGGATAAAAAGGAATTACGTCAGATGTCCGGATCAGAACTTTCACAAAAAATGGCTGTGGTTTTTACGGAAAAAATGAAGACAGAGTTGATGACCTGTGAAGATGTGGTTGCTACAGGCAGGTATCCATATACCGGATATTTTGGAATCTTATCCAAAGAAGACCATGATGCTGTTAGGGAAGCAATGGAGTTAGTCCATGTGACAGAAATCAGGAATCAGGATTTCACCAAGATCAGTGACGGACAAAAGCAGCGGGTTATGCTTGCCAGAGCAATCTGTCAGGAGCCGGAGATTATTATTCTGGATGAACCGACCTCCTTTTTGGATGTGAAATATAAACTGGAGTTCTTATCGATGCTACAGGAATTACGGATAAAAAAAGGTTTAACCGTAATTATGTCGCTTCACGAGTTAGAGCTTGCTAAGATTGTTTCAGATAAAATACTGTGCATAAAGGAAGGGTATGTAGAACGCTGTGGGACGCCCGAAGAGATTTTTGAGTCTGATTTTATAAAGCGTCTTTTTCATATAAATGAAGACTGTTTTGAAGGAAATGAAAAATTAATAGCTTATATCAGAAGGTTAGGAAGATACGAGGAATAATGTATGGCAAAAGTCATTATGATTCAGGGAACGATGTCAGGTGCAGGAAAGAGTTTTCTTGTGGCAGGACTTTGCAGAATTATGAAGCAGGACGGATACAGGGTGGCTCCGTTTAAATCGCAGAATATGGCACTTAATTCCTTCATTACGGAAGAAGGGTTGGAGATGGGCAGGGCACAGGTCATGCAGGCAGAAGCAGCAGGCATAAAACCTATGGTCTGTATGAACCCTGTTTTGTTAAAGCCGACCAATCATACGGGCTCACAGGTTATTGTGAACGGCGAGGTGCTTAAGAACATGAGTGCAAGAGATTATTTTGTATATAAAAAGCAGCTGATTCCGGATATTAAGAAGGCCTTTCGGAAGCTGGAAGAGTATGCAGATATTATTGTGATAGAAGGTGCAGGAAGTCCAGCAGAGATTAACCTCAGAGAAAATGACATTGTCAACATGGGCATGGCGGAAATGGTTGATGCGCCGGTGCTCCTTACAGGTGATATAGACAGAGGTGGCGTGTTTGCACAGCTTTTGGGGACACTCATGTTACTTTCCGAGAAAGAAAAGAGAAGAATAAAGGGACTGATTATCAATAAATTCAGGGGAGATAAGACGATACTCGATCCCGGAATTGTCATGTTAGAGGAAAAAGGACAGGTTCCCGTAGTCGGTGTGGTTCCTTACATGGACTTGGCATTGGAGGACGAGGACAGTCTGACAGAACGCTTTGACAAAAAAGAAGAAAGCTGTATTGACATTGCAGTTATCCGATATCCGCGAATCTCTAATTTTACAGATTTCAATATATTTGAACAGATGAAAGAGGTATCTGTACGATATATAACTTCTGTATCAGAGCTTCATCATCCGGATATGGTCATATTGCCCGGAAGCAAGAATACAATGGGTGATTTAAAATGGATGCGTCAGAACGGGCTTGAGGCTGCAGTAAAAAAACTTGCAGAAGACATTCCTGTTTTTGGAATTTGTGGCGGATATCAGATGCTTGGAGAACAGATTGTTGATCCGTCAGGAGTCGAAGGGGGAGGTGCTTTGAGAGGGATGGAACTGCTTCCGGTTGTCACCAAGCTGGGAGAAGCAAAGGTTCGGTGTCAAATGGAAGGTAAACTTCCTGAATTAGATGGAATTTTCTCTAATCTTTCTGAACTTGAATTTGCAGGATATGAAATTCATATGGGAAAAACAGATTTATCAGAGAGCGGAAAAGAGATTGAAATTAGAAATGATGCTTTGCATGAGAAAAAGATTATTGTATCCGGCAGAAATAAAAATGTGTATGGAACCTATGTGCATGGAATTTTTGACAAGGGATGCATTGCCACAGCGGTGGTGCAAGCACTGGCAGAGAAGAAGGGTGTTTTGATAGAAAAAGGCGATTTTGAAGATTATCAGAGCTTTAAAGAAAAACAGTATGATAAATTGGCAGATACATTGCGGGAGTATCTGAATATGGAGGAAATCTATGGAATGCTTAGAGAAGCCTGTTTGGAATAGATACACAAGAGAAGAACTGGGAAAATTGACTGTGAAAGCGCCGGATGAAGAGATTCGCAAAAGGGTGTTAAACAACTTGGACTGTGTGGCAAAACCACTTGATGGTTTGGGGAGATTTGAGGCATTAATTGCGCAGGTTGGAGCCATTCAAGGGACAGAAGAGGTTGACATATCCAAAAAGGCAGTCATTATCATGTGTGCTGATAACGGAATTGTTGCGGAGGGCATCAGCCAGTCGGGACAGGAAGTGACACTTGCTGTTGTGAAAAAAATGGCAGAACAAAAATCTTCTGTTGGGAAAATGGCAGGAACTATCGGAGTGGATACGATTCCGGTGGATATCGGTGTGAATGATAAAGGTAAAATACCGGGCGTATTGGATAAGAGAATATGCTCCGGAACCAGAAACTTTAGAAATGAACCTGCCATGACAGAGGAAGAAGCAATCAAGGCAATCTTTACCGGAATAGAAATAGTGTCTGATTGCAAAGAAAGAGATTACAAAATTCTTGCAACAGGAGAGATGGGCATAGGAAATACAACAACCAGCAGTGCGGTAGCCGCGGCATTACTGGATTGTGAAGTAGCGGAGGTTACCGGCAGAGGAGCGGGGCTCAGTGATGAGAAGCTTATACATAAGCAAAAAATTATCACAGAAGCCATAGACAAGTATGACTTAAAAAAGGCAGATGCGTTGCGCATACTTGAAACTGTCGGAGGATTTGATATTGCAGGACTTGCCGGAGTGTGTATCGGTGGTGCATTGTATCATGTTCCGATTGTTCTAGATGGTGTTATCAGTATGGTAGCAGCTCTTTTGGCAGAGAGAATTGTTCCCGGAACAAAGGATTATCTGATTCCGTCCCACAAGGGAAAGGAGCCTGCAATGGGAAGATTAGCAAAGGAATTGAATGTGGAACCTGTTATTGACGGAAACATGGCATTAGGGGAAGGAACCGGAGCTGTTATGATGTTTTCGCTTCTTGATATAGCACTCGGTGTATATCAGAACAGAACCACTTTTTCAGATATTAATATTGAGCAATATGAAAGGTTTTCACATAAATGATGACATTAATTATCGGGGGAAGCGGTAGCGGCAAATCTGCGTATGCAGAAGATTATATGATTTCCGTTTCAGAGGATAGGAAGAAATACTATATCGCTACCATGCAGATTTATGATGAAGAAGGCAAAAGGAAAGTGGAAAGACATCGGATGCTTAGAGGCGGCAAGGGTTTTTCTACGATTGAACAGCCTTTAGATATCGGAAAAGCGGCGGAGAAAATGGAAGCTGGAGACAGGACTGCCTTGTTGGAATGTATCTCTAATCTGACAGCCAACGAGATGTTTTCGGGAGAAGTACCGGGAACAGAAGAAGTGATAACAGAAAAAATATTGGGTGGAATAGTATCATTGAATCGGGAAGTGACTCGCCTTGTTATTGTGAGCAACAACGTTTTTGAAGATGGAAACGTGTATGACAAGACTACGATGGCATATATCCGGGCAATGGGACGGATCAATCAGAAGCTGGCAGAGATGGCAGACGAAGTTGTAGAAGTGGTGGTTGGCATTCCGTTAGTGGTTAAGCAGAAATGTGTTTAGAATGATAGAAAGGACAAACAGGATGCATATTTTAAAGTCATTTGTAATTGCATTTTCAATCTATTCTAAGATTCCGGTTCCACAATTTGAGTGGAAGGAAGAGGATATGAAATATATGCTCTGTTTTTTCCCGTGGATTGGAGCAGTTATTGGTGGATGTGTTTATTTATGGAGCTGCTTGTGCGGTATATTTGATGTTGGAGAAATATGTCATGTCCTGATAGGAGCAGCGATTCCGCTTGTAATTACCGGGGGATTCCATGTAGACGGTTTCATGGATTCAATGGATGCATTTCATTCTTTTAAGCCAAAAGAGAAGAAACTGGAAATATTAAAGGATTCTCATATAGGAGCATTTGCTGTCATAATGCTTGCTATGTATGGAATTATTTATATAGGAGCATTTTCAGAAGTAGTAGATAGAAACCTTCTAAAGATTGTATGCGGTGGTTTCTTTTTGGCACGGTGCTTAAGTGGAATCAGCGTTGTTACCTTTCCATCCGCTAAAAAAGACGGAATGCTTTATTTATTTGCAAGCAGTTCGCAGAAAGCGATTGTGAAGTGGTCCTTATACATGCAGGGTATCGCCTGTATTTGTTTTATGCTCAGGCAATCGCTGTATGCGGGAATTCTTGTAGCGGCAGCTGCCTTTCTAGCATTTTTGTATTACTATTACCGGACGAAAAAGGAGCTTGGCGGAATTACAGGAGACACGGCGGGCTATTTTGTTCTTATCTGTGAGGCGGGCATGATGATTGTGGCGGCAGGAATCAATGTTTTGATGTGATGGAGGCAGAAAATGAAGCTGGTAATCGGAGGATATGCACAGGGGAAATTAAACTATGTACTTCAAAAATATGATATGGAACCATGTCAGATTTGGGATGGTGGAATACCTATGAACAAGAGTGAGCAAAGAGACACTGTGGTTATCAACCATCTCCATCATTGGATTAAGTCAAGAATTGCCGAGGATGGATTCCCGGAGGAAGAAATCTTTGCTTTTGTAGAGAATTGTCCAAACTGTGTCATCATCAGTGATGAGGTGGGTAATGGCATCGTACCTATAGAAGCATTTGAAAGAGAATATAGAGAGCGGACAGGAAGAATACTTGTAGAGCTTGCAAAGAAGGCAGAGGAAGTGGAGCGAGTGATATGCGGGATAGGGCAGAAAATCAAATAACACTTGTACTGATCAGACACGGGGCAACAAAAGCAAATATGGAACACCGATATTTGGGAAAAACGGATGAAGTCCTTTCCAAAGAGGGTGAAATGCAATTATACGAATATAAAAAAATGGGTTTCTTTCCGAATATTGATTTTTTGTTTAGCAGTCCTATGAAAAGGTGTGTTCAGACCGCAGAAATTTTATTTCCGGAGTTAAAGCCTGTAGAAATCGAAGAATGGAAAGAGATGGATTTCGGCGTATTCGAAGGAAAGAATTATTTGGAACTTCAGGGAGACAAACGGTATCAGGAGTGGATTGACAGTAATGGTACACTTCCTTTTCCGGAGGGAGAAAGCAGAGAAGAGTTTATTTCACGATGTGACAAAGGCTTCCGGAGAATGATAGGGAAATTAAAGCCAATAAAGGAAGAAGGATATAAAACAGTCGGAATAATTGTGCACGGCGGTACCATTATGGCACTGCTAAGTAAGTATGACAAAGGAGATTATTTTGATTACCAGGTTCCAAACGGAAAAGGATTTGTCTGTACCATGTGCCTTTTTGATGCAGAGCCGGAAATCATGGAACTGAAAAAGATATAGCAGGAGATGTTTGGAATATGGAATATCATAGCATAGCATTTTTCTTTGGTTTTCTACTGGATTTGTTGATTGGTGATCCTCACCTGCTACCACATCCTATCCGGTTCATTGGAAGTTTGATTGCAAAAGTTGAAAAATGTTTTCTGGGGAAAAAGAAAAAGCGGGATAAGAAAAAGGAGCTTCGGCAGGGCGTGTACATGGTAATCATTGTACTACTTGGTACAATGACAGTGACAACACTTATCTTGTTCTTTGCATATTACATAAATTGTTATCTTGGAATCGTAGTAGAAACGATTATGACATATCAGATTTTAGCAACAAAGTGTCTGAAGGTTGAGAGCATGAAAGTCTATCATTGCCTGAAAAGTCAGACCCTACCGGAAGCAAGAAAGGCTGTTTCCATGATTGTCGGAAGGGATACGGAAATCCTAAATGAAGAAGGGGTTGCAAAGGCAACAATTGAGACAGTGGCGGAAAATACATCAGATGGGGTAATAGCACCTATGTTATATACAGCACTGGGAGGCCCAATATTAGGATTTTTATATAAGGCAGTGAATACAATGGATTCCATGGTTGGGTATAAGAATGATAAATATTTGTATTTTGGACGAGCTGCCGCTAAACTTGACGATTTCGTAAATTATATTCCTGCCAGGATCAGTGCATATATGATGATAGCGGCATCTTTTTTAGGCGGACAGTGCTTTTCGGGGAAAAGAGCCTATAACATTTACAAAAGAGATAACAGAAATCATGCAAGTCCTAATTCTGCACAGACGGAAAGCGTATGTGCCGGGGCGCTGGGAATTCAGCTTGCCGGAGATGCCAGTTATTTCGGCAAAATAGTAAAGAAGCCATATATTGGAGACAGTGTGCGGGCAGTAGAGTACGAAGATATTAAAAGGGTGAATCATTTGATGTATTTGACAGCATGGATGAGTGAAATCATATGTCTATTTGTTATGGGATTGATATGCATGCTACAGGCAGGAAAGGTCTGATGGAAATGAAAGGAATTCATGGAGGCGATATTTATAGAAATGATGTGAAAGTGGATTTCTCTGTAAATGTAAATCCTCTTGGAATACCGAAAGCCGTAGAAGCGGCTTTATATGAAGCAGTAGAAAACTGCAGCAAATATCCGGACATATCGGCAGAAAAATTAACGAAGGCAGTGAGTGGGATACTCAATGTGCCAAAGGAGAATTTGCTTTTTGGAAATGGTGCATCTGAGCTCTTTATGGCGATTATCCATGGAATCAGACCGAGAAAAACAGTGATTCCGGTTCCGTCCTTTTATGGATACGAATATGCGACCGGGGCTGCAGATGGAGAAATCATATATTACGAAACAAAGGAAGAGAATGATTTTTGCTTACAAGAGGATTTCTTCTCCGTGCTGACAGAAGATGTTGATCTTTTGTTCCTTGCCAATCCCAATAATCCCACCGGAAATTTGATGAGTCGAAAAGAGTTAATCAAAGTGCTGGACCATTGCAGGGATAAGGGAATCTATACGGTTCTGGATGAATGCTTTATAGAGTTTTGTGACCGAGAGTGTTCTATGCTACAGGAAATCAATCAATATACAAATCTGATACTTGTCAGAGCATTTACGAAAATATTTGCGATTCCCGGAGTCCGTTTGGGATATCTGGTTTGCAGCAACCCGTTGTTGTCAGATAAAATTGGCAGGCAATTACCGGAGTGGAACCTTTCCGGTTTTGCGCAGGCGGCAGGATACGAATGTGCCATGCAGGCGACATTCGTAGAAAAAACAGTTGCATATATCGAGAAAGAAAGAGAATTTTTAGAGGCCGGATTAAAGAAGACGGGTTGTCAAGTGTTTCCGGGAAAAGCCAATTTTCTCCTGATTTATAGTAAACAGCCATTATATGACAAATTGTTAGAAAAAGGGATATTGATTCGTGACTGTGAAAATTTCAGGGGATTATCAAAGGGATTTTACAGAATTGCGGTAAAGAGCAGGAAAGAAAACGAGGCTTTATTAAGAGCGATAGGAGAAATCAAGTGGAACTGAAAAGTAAAATAGAATATTTGCTTCCGGAAGAAATTGAAAAGAGAAGTTTTGAAATTATTACGGAAGAACTAAAGAAACGAGGAATTTCACTTCCGTCGGAACAGGAAATGATTACCAAAAGAGTGATACATACAAGCGCAGATTTTGACTATACAGATACGCTTGTCTATTCAAAAGATGCGGTAGCTATTGCAAAAGAGCTTTTAAAAAATGGAGCAGACATTGTAACAGATACCAATATGGCACTGGCAGGAATCAACAGGAAAGCATTGGCGAAGCTGGGTGGACAGGCCCATTGCTTTATGGCAGATGAGGATGTGGCGAGGGTGGCAAAGAAAAGAGGGGTCACAAGAGCCGTTGTCAGTATGGAAAAGGCAAAGAACATTGAAAAGCCTGTTGTTTTTACGGTGGGCAATGCGCCGACAGCATTGATCAGGCTATATGAGATGATGCAGGAGAGTAACTGGAAGCCGGCATTTGTGATTGGTGTTCCGGTAGGTTTTGTAAATGTAGAGGCTGCAAAAGAGTTGATTATGGAAACAGAAATACCGTATATCATAAACAGGGGAAGAAAAGGTGGCAGTAATGTGGCTGCAGCCATCTGTAATGCACTTTTGTATGAACTGACAAGATAGAGGGCCTTTATGCGATATGGATTTACAACAGGAAGCTGTGCAGCGGCAGCAGCAAAAGCGGCAGCATATATGCTTCTGACAGGAAAATTGAAAAGGGAAATTACAATAGAGACTCCAAAGGGCATCCCATACATAGCAGATCTTGTGGATATCAGCCGCAAAGAAAGAGAAGTCAGTTGTGCAGTAGAAAAGGATGGCGGAGATGATCCCGATATTACGACGGGAGCTTTCATTTATGCCAAGGTTTCCTTGGGAGAGAATGAGTCCGGAACTGGAAAAGAAACGGTAATAAAGATTGACGGCGGCAAGGGTGTAGGCAGAGTAACAAAGCCCGGTTTGGACCAGCCTGTAGGGAATGCGGCAATCAACCATGTTCCGAGAGAAATGATCGAAAAAGAAGTGATGCAGGTATGTCAGCTGGCAGACTATAAAGGTTGCCTGCAGGTGGAAATATCGGTGCCTGATGGAGAAAAGCTGGCACAGCAGACCTTTAATCCGAGGCTTGGAATTGTGGGAGGCATTTCCATCCTTGGAACTACCGGAATTGTAGAGCCTATGAGCAATCAGGCGATTCTTGATACCATTCGGGTAGAGTTAAACCAAAGAAGGGTACAAGGGTTTGATTACGTGGCGGTTTCGCCGGGGAACTATGGACTTGATTTTATGAAAAAGTCCTATGGTTATGATCTGGACAGAAGTGTGAAATGCAGTAATTTTATCGGAGATACCATTGATATGGCGGTAGAGTTGGGGTTTAAGAAAATGCTTCTTACCGGACACATCGGGAAGCTGATAAAAGTTGCCGGTGGAATTATGAATACCCACTCTAAAGAGGCAGATTGCAGAATGGAGTTATTAGCAGCGTTTTCTGTGAAAGAGGGGGTGGAGACAGAAAAAATCCGTCAAGTATTAGATTGTGTTACCACAGAAGAAGCGATTCCTATTTTGGAAGACAGCGGGAAATTACCAGCGATTATGGAGACGATTGTAGAGCGTATCTGTTTCTATTTAGAGAAGCGTGCCAATGGAAAGCTTCAGATTGATTGTATTATATATGCCAATGAATTTGGAGAGCTGGCAAAAAGTAAGGAGGCGGTGAAATGGTTTACTTTGTTGGAGCAGGAACAGGTGCAGTAGATTTGATTACAGTAAGGGGAATGCGTTTATTAGAGCGGGCAGATGTAATTATCTATGCCGGTTCTTTGGTAAACCCGGAACTGTTACAATATGCAAATAAAGATTGCGAGATTCATGATAGTGCAAAGATGACTTTGGAAGAAGTCCTGACAATCATACAGAAAGCGGAATCAGATGGGAAATTAACGGTAAGATTGCATACAGGGGAGCCGAGTATCTATGGAGCAGTCAGAGAACAGATGGACGAACTGGACAGACTTGGAATTTCTTACGAAAGTTGTCCGGGTGTGAGTGCCTGCTTCGGAGCAGCTGCATCCTTAAATTTGGAATATACTCTGCCGGGAATCTCCCAGTCATTGATTATTACGAGAATGGAAGGAAGAACGAAGGTACCTGAAAAAGAGAGTATCGAAAGTTTTGCCGCACATCAGGCATCAATGGCAATTTATCTTAGTACCGGAATGCTGAAAGAGTTAAGTGAAAGATTAGTGGCTGGCGGATATCGCAAAGAAACACCTGCGGCACTTGTCTATAAAGCAACGTGGCCGGAGGAGGAAGCGTATATTTGTACGATTGAAACCCTTTATGATACAGCAAAAGAGCACGGAATCAAAAAGACAGCACTTGTTTTAGTAGGAGAGGTTATTACGCATCAAAACTATAAAAAATCAAGATTATATGCAGCTGATTTTTCTACAGAATTCAGACAGGCAAAGGAAATGTGAAGAATATGAAGTTAAGTATCATCAGCTTTACTCAAAATGGAATAGTGCTTTCTGAAAATATTGCGAAGCTATTGGATGGAATGGAATATACATTATATACCAAATATAAGGCCTGTTGTCAGGAAGAACAGACAGTACGATTTGTCACTCAAAGTATTGGAGAATGGGCAAAAGAGCAGTTTGAAGAAAGAAATGCCTTACTGTTTATCGGAGCCTGTGGAATTGCAGTCAGAGCAATTGCACCTCATATTACGGATAAACTCCACGACAGTCCGGTTCTGGTAATGGATGAAAAAGGAGAATATATGATTCCGATACTGTCCGGTCATGTGGGTGGTGCCAATGAGCTTGCGATTTCTTTAGCAGAAAAAATAGGAGCTAAGCCAGTTATTACTACTGCAACGGATATTAACAATCAATTCGCAATCGATTTGTTTGCAAAGAAAAATAGACTTACTATTGTGAATAAAGATGGTATTGCAAAGGTATCATCAAAGATATTGTCAGGGAAGCATATTACCATGTCAATTGAGCAGGGACATTTTGAAAAAAGTGGTAAACTGCCCAAAGAAATAGAATTGGTAGAATATCCGCCAATACAGAAGGTTGATGTTGTGGTCACTTCCGAAAATAAGGAATTTGATACAACTTTGCTTCTTGGGCCAAAGGAATATGCAGTTGGCATTGGATGTAAAAAGGGAAAAGAAGCAAAAAAAATCGAAGACTTTATTATGAGTCATTTGCAAAGAGTCGGAATTTTATCTTTGCAAGTATTTGGAATGGCATCTATTGATGTAAAACGGGACGAGCCGGGACTTCTTGCATGGAGCAGAAAAGAAAAGGTCCCGTTTATTACATATACAGCAGAGGAATTAAGGTCTGCAAAGGGAGACTTTCATAAGTCAGAGTTTGTAAAGGAACAGGTTGGAGTAGATAATGTCTGCGAGAGGGCAGCAATGAAAATGTGCGAACCCGGAGGCAGACTAATCTATGAAAAGCACGCAGAGGATGGGATGACGATTGCCATTGCAAGAAGAGAATGGAGAGTACACTTTGATGAAGAGTAAAATATATGTGGTCGGAATGGGACCGGGGAAGGAAGAAATGATGACCGGGGAGGCACTGTCTGTATTAGATCAGGCAGATGTGATTATTGGCTATACCGTTTACCTGCAATTACTGGGAGAACGCTTTCAGGGGAAAGAGATGATGTCAACTCCTATGCGGCAGGAAACAGAAAGGTGCAGGCTTGCTTTTGAAGAAGCCAAAAAGGGGAAAAAAGCAGCTCTGATATGCAGTGGCGATGCCGGAATTTATGGAATGGCATCGCTTATGTATGAGATTGGGAAAAACTATCCGGACATAGACATTGAAGTAATTCCGGGTATTACGGCAGCAAGCAGTGGAGCAGCAGTACTTGGGGCACCATTAAATCATGATTTTTGTGTGATTAGTCTGAGTGACCTTCTGACACCGTGGGAGAAAATTGAAAAAAGATTGATTGCAGCTGCAGAAGGGGATTTTGCAATAGCAATTTATAATCCATCCAGTCATAAGAGGAAGGACTATTTACAGAGAGCCTGTGATATCTTGCTTGCGTTTCTGGAAGAGGAAAGAGCCTGCGGTTATGTAGAGAACATCGGAAGGGAAGGAACAAAGGCAGTAACCTGTACCTTAAAAGAATTAAGAAATAGAGAAGTCAATATGTTTACTACAGTGTTTATTGGAAATGCAGGAAGTGAAATTATAAACAATAAACTGATTACAAAGCGAGGTTACCGGATTGAACGAGATACTAATATTTGCGGGAACAACTGAAGGAAGAAAATTGTCTGAGTGTTTGGCAGCATCCGGGATTTATCATACAATCTGTGTTGCAACGGAATATGGAGAGATTGTATTAAAAGAGAATCCTTTTATGACTGTTCATCGTGAAAGAATGAATGAAGACCAAATAAGGGAATTTATTCAGAATGGTAAATTTGAGGCAGTGGTGGACGCAACGCATCCTTATGCTGACATTGTTACCGAGAATATAAAAACGGCAATGGAAGGAACGAATATATCATATCTGCGTTTAAAAAGAGAAATGGATTTTTCACAGAAAGAAGACAATGTATTTTATTTTGAATCAAATGAAGCGTGTGCAAAAGCATTAGAAGAAATTCAGGGAAATATTCTGCTTACCACAGGAAGTAAGGAATTAAAAAAATACTGCGTTTCTGAGTATGTAAAAAGCAGGCTCTTTGTAAGAGTTCTTCCCGGACTTGAAAGTCTGTCACTTTGTATAGAGCAGGGAATCAAAGGAAAACAGATTATAGCAATGCAGGGACCATTTTCAACCGAAATGAATGAAGCTATGATTCGTCAGTATGGAATTTCATGTCTGGTCACCAAACAAAGTGGTGCATCCGGCGGATATTTTGAAAAGTTAGCGGCTGCAAAGAAAACAGGAATTTCAGTGTTTGCTATTGGACATCCGGGAGAAGATACAGGGTATTCATTCCATGAAGTATGCAATGAATTGGAGAGAATCTGTCAGCGAAAAATACAGGTAAAAAGTGAGATGGAAATTACGCTTGCCGGGATTGGTATGGGAAGCCGGAATTGTCTGACAAAAGAAGTTTGTGAGAAGATAGAGGAAGCAGACATTTTGTTTGGGGCAGAGAGAATGCTGGAGCCCTATAAGCCAAGAATGGAGAAAAAAACGTTTTATCTGGCGAAACAGATTATTCCGTATTTGCTCGAAGTTCAGATGAAACATCCTATGGAGAGCTTGAAAGTGGTCGTTCTGTTCTCCGGGGACAGTGGTTTTTATAGTGGGTGCCAATCATTATATCATGTTTTGCAGGAAGAAATAAATGCAGGACAGCTAAAAGCTAAGATGCATGTTATGCCGGGAATTTCTTCGGTGGCTTTTCTTGCTTCCTGTATTGGGGAAAGCTATCAGGATGCGGCTGTTTACAGTATGCATGGAAAAGAAATACATAACCTTGCTCGCAGAATCCAAACAGAACAAAAGACATTTCTAATTATGTCCGGTGTGAAAGATGTAAACAGGCTGGGAGAGTCTCTCATAAAAGCAAGAATGAATGAATGCGAAATTATTACAGGCTATCAACTGTCTTATACAGAGCAACAGATTAAAAAGAGGACACCGGGTGAGTGCATAGAACTGAAAGAGGAAGGGCTATATACCTGTTTTGTAAAGAATCCTAATGCAATACAAAAGAGGCTTACCCATGGCATCGCTGACGGAGAATTTATCAGAGACAAGGTTCCGATGACAAAGGAAGAAGTAAGAGAAGTCAGCATCTGTAAATTAAAATTGTTCCAAGGTGCAGTTGTTTACGACATAGGGAGCGGAACAGGCTCTATTTCTGTGGAGATAGCAGGGCTTTCTCCTGATATACAGGTATATGCTATTGAACAGAAGAAAGAGGCTGTGTCTCTCATTCAGCAGAATATGGAGAAGTTTGAGCTTGAGAATGTAAAGGTTATCGAAGCAAAGGCACCGGGAGGGTTACAAAATCTGCCGAAGGCAACGCATGCATTTATAGGCGGGAGCGGAGGCAATTTAAAAGAGATATTGCAGGCATTGTATGAAATAAATCCGAATATGCGGGTTGTCATCAATGCAATCAGCATGGAAACAATTTGTGAATTAAAAGAAATACAGACATTGTATCCGATAGAAAATGAAGAAATTGTTCAAATGCAGTTATGCCGGGCAAAAGAAGCAGGAAAGTATCATTTAGTACAGGCAGAAAACCCGGTGTGGATTTGTTCATTTGACTTTCGTAAAGAGTGAGGTCTGATATGAAACTGAACCGAATTATGATTGCAGCACCGGGGAGCGGGAGCGGAAAGACAACGATTACCTGTGCTTTGCTAAAGGCACTAAAAAATAGAGGAGAACAGGTAGTTTCTTATAAATGCGGACCGGACTATATAGATCCCATGTTTCATGAGAAGGTAATCGGTATCCCTTCCAAGAATTTGGACACTTTTTTTACCGGAGAGGATACAACCAGGGAGCTTTTTCTTAAAAACAGATCAGAGAAAGACTTTGTTGTGGTGGAAGGGGTGATGGGGCTTTTTGATGGACTTGGAGGAGTCAGAGAAGAAGGTTCATCTCACCATCTGGCAAAAGTGACAGAGACACCCATTGTATTGGTAATCGATGCAAAGGGAATGGGACGTTCTGTGATACCTATGATCGCCGGTTTTCTGGCATATGATAAGGAGCATCTTATTCAAGGGGTAATTTTAAATAAGATGTCAAAATCTTATTATGAAATTATAAAGCCTCTGATAGAAGATGAATTAAGTATAAGTGTACTTGGATATTTTCCGGATCAGAAAGATATTCGTATAGACAGCAGACATTTGGGTCTTGTAATGCCAAATGAGTTAACAGATATACAAAAGCAATTGCAAGTTATTTCAGAAGAATTTGAAAAGACTGTGAATGTGAAAGCGATAAAGCATATAGCAGAGCAGGCAAATGAGGTGTTGATTACGCAGAAACAAATGAACAGAAATAGCTGCTTGGAAGATAAAGGAAGTAGCAGACCGGTGATTGCAGTTGCAAAGGATGAAGCTTTTTGCTTTTATTATGAAGATAATTTACTTATGCTGCGGGAAAAGGGTGCAGAGATCACATATTTTTCTCCTTTGCATGACACAAAAATGCCGGATCGTTGCGATGCCCTGCTAATTGGTGGCGGATACCCGGAATTGTATGCAGACGAGCTGAGCAGGAACGTTACTATGCGTCATGCAATAAAACAGGCAATTAACACAGGGATGCCTATTGTGGCAGAGTGTGGTGGTTTCATGTATTTGCATGAAACGATTACAGATAAGAATGGGATAAGTCACGAAATGGCTGGGGTAATTCCGGCAACTTGCAGTTATAAGGGGAAATTAGTACGTTTCGGTTATGTAGAAATACGGGAAAATAAGAGCAACTTTTTGCCGGAAGGACAGATGATAAAAGGACATGAGTTCCATTATTTTGACAGTACCGATAATGGAGATAGTTGTATTGCCATAAAGCCAACTACAGGGAAAGAGTATTCTTGTGTGATAACAGGGGAGAACTATTGGTTGGGATTTCCGCATCTCTATTATCCATCAAATCCGTGTTTTGCAGAAAGCTTTGTAAAAAAGGCAGAGAAATATAAGAAAAGAAAGGTACCTAAGTAGATGGATCATGCCGGATCATTGGGATGAATGACAAGTGTGGTCAGAATAAAAAGGTAAAAATTCCCGCTTGACAACTTCATGCTTCTTTCGTTAAAATTCGGTTAGTTTAAACTAATATTATTTACAAAGGACTAATTGACGAAAGAAAGGACTTAAAATAATGCATCAAACACATTTTAGAATATTCTGGATCATTCTGGGATTTATCTGCCTTTCCCTCGGGACGATAGGAGTCGCCCTGCCTGTTCTTCCCACGGTACCTTTTTATATGGCAACGGTATTCTGCTTTGCCAAAAGCTCGAAAAGACTGCATGACTGGTTTATCGGAACAAAGCTGTACAGGAAGCATCTCGACAGCTTTGTGAAGCAGCGCGCCATGACCATCGGGACAAAGTTTCGTATTGTCTGTACAGTGACCGTGCTGATGACAATCAGCTTTTTCTGTATGAAAGATGTTCCGGTGGGAAGAGCATGCATCACAATTGTGTGGATTTGGCATCTCTGGTATTTCTTCTTCAGAATCAGGACAATAAAGGCGGAAGAAGTAGTTACAGAGTAAGTAAGACGGTGAGAAAGGAATCTGGTTATGATTAAAACAAGGCTGATCAGGCTGTTGGATCATGCAAAAAAATATATAGTGCTTCAGGTCATATGGAAATGGCTTTCCCTGCTCTGTCAGGTGGTGATGATTTTTTCCCTTTCTCTGTTGTTGCAAAAAGTGTGGGAAGGTGTGCTTGGCGGAAATTTTGTGCTCTCATGCATCGCTGTGGTTTTCTGTGCCATCATACTTCGGTTTTTCTGTGACAGACAGGCATCCTATCTGTCATATAAGGCCAGTGTGGATGTCAAAGGTGTTTTGCGTGACAGGATCTATGAGAAGCTGCTGAAGTTGGGTGCATCCTACAGGGAGAGTGTTGCAACTTCAGAGGTTGTACAGATGGCGGCAGAGGGAGTGGAGCAGCTGGAAACCTATTTCGGCAGATATTTATCCCAGCTGCTTTACAGTCTGCTTGCCCCGGTGACGCTGTTTGTCATTCTTTCTTTTGTGGATCTGAAGGCCAGCGCAGTACTTCTTGTCTGTGTGCCGCTGATTCCGGTATCCATCGTGGCAGTGCAGAAGCTTGCAAAGAAATTGCTGAATAAATACTGGGGAATCTACACAGAACTGGGGGATTCTTTCCTGGAAAATCTGCAGGGGCTGACAACACTGAAGATTTACCGGGCGGATGAGAAAAAAGCGGTAGAGATGGATGAAGAATCCCAGAAATTTCGCCGTATTACCATGAAGGTGCTCACCATGCAGCTGAATTCCACCAGTGTTATGGATATCATAGCTTACGGCGGAGCGGCTGTGGGGATGATCGTGACGCTTTCGGAATATGCAAGAGGAAATGTGGGTATCGGAGGGGCAATGATGATCATTTTGCTTGCCTCGGAATTCTTCATTCCGCTTCGGCTTTTGGGATCATTTTTCCATATTGCCATGAATGGCATGGCTGCCAGTGATAAAATTTTTGCCCTTCTGGATCTGCCGGAGCCGGAAGAAAAGGGAGAGATATTGGAGTCTGGAGAAATTGACATTTGTCTTGCCGGGGTAGGATTTTCCTATGAAAAAGACAGAGAAATTGTAAGTGAGATATCCATGGATTTCCCTGCCGGAAGCTTTACCTCCATTGTGGGAACATCCGGCTGCGGAAAGAGTACCATAGCGGGAATCCTGATGGGGAGAAATAAGGGGTATGACGGTTCCGTTACTGTTCAGGGCAAGCAGCTGCGGGAGATTTCGGAAAAAAGTCTGATGGAGCATATCACCCTGGTTGGTCACAACAGCTATTTGTTTAAAGGAACTGTAAGGGACAATCTGCTGATGGGAAAGCCGGACGCAACGGAGGAAGAGATGCAAATTGCTCTTGAAAAAGTGAATCTTTTCGGGTTTCTGCAGACACAGCAGGGGCTTGCCACAGCGCTTCTGGAAAAGGGAAGTAACTTTTCCGGGGGACAATGTCAGAGACTTGCCCTTGCAAGAGCGCTTCTTCACGATACGCCCGTCTATATTTTTGATGAGGCAACCTCCAACATAGACACGGAAAGTGAAGAAATGATCATGAAAGTGATAAAGGAACTGGCAAAGATAAAAACGGTTATTTTGATTTCCCACAGACTGGCAAATGTGGTAGGATCTGATCGTATTTATATGCTGGAGAACGGCAGTGTGTCCTGCTCTGGTACACATGATAATCTGATGCAATCGGAAAATGGATATCGAAAGCTGTTCCGTTATCAGAGCAAGCTGGAGGCCTACGGAAAAGAAGAAAGAGAGGCAGTGACAGAATGATGGAATTCAATAAGAGAAGAAAAGGGATTGTGATCATGGGATGTCTGATCGGTCTGGTAAAGCCATTGCTCCCCATCATGTGTCTTGCCGTACTTTTAGGTGTTGTGGGATATCTGTGCGCCATTTCCCTGACCATTCTTGCAGGCTACAGTCTGCTTCATGCAACAGGAAAGCTGGCAGTTTTGCTGGTGGTGCTTGCAGTGCTGCGCGGTGTTCTCCATTACGGAGAACAGTACTGCAATCATTTTATTGCATTCAAACTGTTAGCCATGATACGTCATAAGGTGTTCGCCGCTTTGAGAACTTTGAGCCCGGCAAAGCTGGAAGGCAGAGAGAAAGGAAATCTGATTTCCATCATCACCTCCGATATCGAGCTTTTGGAAGTGTTTTATGCACATACGATTTCACCTGTTGCCTTTGCCGTTCTTGCAGCCTTGGCATACTCCCGTTTTAGACGCTGCTTCTGAA
>CAMEIH010000043.1 GCA_945917985.1 uncultured Clostridium sp.
CTTGTTTTGGTTCAGGATTGCGAACGAGCTTTGCGAGTTTCGCAATTACCTAGTTTCTACTCATTATTATATAAGAAATTTAAAAAAAACGAAAGGCTGCAGGGAAAAATCCTTGCAGCCTTTGCTTTTATTTTATTCTACCATGTAAAATCTTCAGGTGTGATACCGTTGAAGTTAGCAGCGGGCACGATTGCGCCTGACTTTACTAATTCATAAGCAGCATCAATCTTTGTGATTGTGTCTGCAGATAACTGGTTTCTTCCTTCAGCATTTACATAACCTGTGGAATCTGTGTCAGCCATCAGTGTTACGTTTCCACCCTTGAAAGTACCGTCAGCAACTGCGTTCAGAGCTCTCTCTACATTCAGGTGCATTACCTTAAGTGCGGAAGTAAGAACTACATTGCTGTCACCGTTTGCGCCGTCATCATACTGGTCAACATCGCATCCGATAAACTTAACGCCTTCTGCTTCCTTAACAGCTGTCAGAACACCGTTTCCTGATGCGCCTGCTGCTACAAAGAGAATATCAACGCCTTCTGCGATCAGAGCGTTACCTACTACCTTACCGGTAGCTTCGTCTGCGAAGGAACCTACATAGTTACCGCCTACATTGGCACCGGTAACGTCTGTTCCTGCGTAGGAAGGAAGCTCTACAACCTCTACACTCTTGCCTTCTGTCTCGTTCACATATTTAACACCGCACTCAAAACCATACTGATAGTTTACGTTGGAAGGATATGCAATACCGTTTACAACAGCTACCTTATTGGATGCTGTCTCAAGTGCTGCTGCCATACCTGCAAAGAATCCGGATTCCTGCTCAGCGAAGCACATTGCATAAATGTTTTCAACTTCTATGGTATTTCCTTCTGCATCAGAAGGGAAAGTATCTACCAGCACAAACTTCACATCAGGATTTTCCTGTGCAATTGTGGTGATTCCTGCAAACTGGAAACCGCAGCATACGATTACATCATAATCAGCTACGATATCAGCGACTGCCTGTACAGCAGCTGCTGTGTCACCGGTGGGCTCCTGTACGGGAGTTACGGTTGCATCGGGATGAGATTCGATGAAAGTTAAGATACCATTGTAGTTATCTTCATTGAAGGAACCGTCATCTACACCTGAAGGGCTGCTCACGATAGCGATCTTAAGGCCCTCGCCTGTAGCTTCTGCTGTTTCAACTGCCTCTGTGTCTTCTGCGACCTCGGCTGCTTCTGTTTCCTCTGTTGTTTCTGTTGCTTCTGTTGTCTCTGTGGTCTCTTCTGTTGTTTCAGCGCTTGCACCACCGCAGGCAACTAAAGAAAGAGCCATAACAGAGGCAAGAACAAGTGACAAAATTTTCTTTTTCATAATTGTCCTCCTCTTAATATTATGAAATAAAATATCTGTAACATGGACTATATTAGCATTGTGTCTTCATAATTTCAAGCAAAATCTGTTTTTACACTGTCCCTTTCCATATCCGGTTCCTTAAACGCTTACTGTATCACCAGCTCTCCCCAGGCATCCGAAGGGACAATGGCAATATATGTCTTTCCGGTATTGAGCTCGATTTCTTCCCCCGTAGCCTTATTTTTATATACGGTAACCGCAGTCTCATCCGCCTTGCTCCATGTGATAGGGATGGCCTGTCCGTTTGTAAGATAATATCCGTCCTCTCCGCTGCCTACCACATGATAAATGAGATAGCCGTTTTCATCGTACTGAGTAAAGGAACAGCTCTGGATGATCACATTCTTAAATCCGGTGATGGCATCGCCATCAAGCGGATCCGTATGGGCTTCTCCGTATTCATAATATTCATACTCCCCGGCATTTTCATTGTAGGAGAGTTTGGAGCTGTTGTGTGGAAAAGGAAAGGCGATCTCCGTTGCGGGCTGCACATTCGTCTCACCGGATAAATCAACTTCTCCCGCAGCAAACTGAAAATGGGGTCCCGGGTAATATTCATTGTAGGTCTTGCTGTATCCCGATTCTTCGATCCTTTGTATCAGACCCGGGTATGTTTTTCCCTTATTTGCATTGGTGTAGCTTTCGGCTGTAATGTATTCCGTATATTCTGTAGCCTTGCCGTTGGAGAATCTGGCAAAACCGCCACTCAGATTATTGGTATAGGGTCTGGCAATATATTCATCATTGTAGAAAGGACCTCCGTCATGGCACAAAATGGCATTCCACTCCGCCGCCAGCATGAAGTTGGTGGGACGGGTACTTCGCACACTGCCAAGCCGCTCAATATTTGCCCAGTCCTTTACGAGCACCATAAGACGGGTGATCCGTCCGTTGGCCGTGCTGTTCATCAACTCATATACCACATCCGCGCTGTTCACGCCATAGTGGGGAAGGGCAAAACTTTCATTGTCCACCATAACCGCAATGGGACGCTGGTCCTTAAGGTTCTCATCAATCCATTCGTTGGTGAGTTCACTGCGGTACATTCCCTCTCGCGTCTCCTCCTCTGCCGTTTCCTCCCCGGTACCGTCGCTGTTATCCTCCGAAGGCTCAGAGGTGGGAATCGGCTGCCATTGCAGAATATCATCGACATTCTCTGTTTCATTCTCCGTCTGTTCCGTTTCTGTCTCCGTATCCTGTCCATCTTCTCCTTTACCACAGCCTGTCATCAGGGATGCTGCGATAAGGGTCCCGATCAGCATGAACGCCGTCATTTTCTTCTTCCATTTTATCATTGGTTTTTTCCTCCCAAAACAAATACTGATTCTATATTATCATAAGAATAGAAAAGGGCAAACTCTATCTCTTAAAACTCCCTTAATTCTCTCTTAACATTTTCCGAAAATAAGACTATAATATGGGCAATCAAAACAATTGACCTATTTTTTCAATTCTGTATCAAAATACAGGTTAGGAGCGTGCTATGAAAATTTTATTTTATGATGCAAAAACCTATGATAAAGCTTCCTTTGATGAAGCATTACACAATTTCCCTGATTTGGAAGTAGATTACACAAAAACAGATCTGGATTCCCGCACCGCTGCACTGGCAGATGGTTTTGATGCTGTCTGCGGTTTTGTCAGCTCGGACATCGGCGCACAGACTCTTTCCATTCTTCATGAAAAAGGCGTCCGTCTCATTCTGCTGCGCTGTGCCGGTTTTAATAATGTAGATTTAGACAAGGCAAAAGAATATGATATCCGTGTCATGCGCGTACCCGGCTACTCTCCGGAAGCTGTTGCGGAACATGCCATGGCTCTTGCTCTTGCATGCAACCGCCGTTTGTACAAGGCCTACAATAAGGTTCGTGAGAATGATTTCAGTCTAAACGGTCTTATGGGCTTTAATTTTTATCAGAAAACTGCCGGAATCATCGGTACCGGCAAGATCGGTGCCGCCATGTGCCGCATCTGTCATGGTTTTGGCATGAATGTGATTGCATATGATGTATATGAAAATCCTTCTTTAAAGGATTTTGTCACTTATGTTTCTCTGGATGAACTGCTTGCAAAGAGCGATCTGATCTCTCTGCACTGTCCTTTGATGGACTCCACCTATCACCTGATCAATATCGAAACCATCAAAAAGATGAAGGACGGCGTCATTCTGGTCAATACCTCGAGAGGTGCTCTTGTAAAGACAAACGATCTGGTTGAGGGAATCCGTATGCACAAATTTGCCGGTGTCGGTCTTGATGTCTACGAGGAAGAAACCAAGAATGTATTTGAGGACCGTTCCGATGAAATTCTGGAGCACTCCACCACAGCAAGACTTCTTTCCTTCCCCAATGTAATGATCACTTCCCACCAGGGCTTTTTCACAAAAGAAGCGCTGTCTGCAATCGCAGAAACAACGCTTCAAAATGCCGAGGTTTATCTTTCCGGTAAGGAAAGCCCCAATGATGTAAAATAAGTTTACAGGAAAATATATTTACAGATAAAAAGTACCGCCAGTACATACATGAGCGGTGTGATCTTCTTTGCTTTGCCGCACACCAGATTGATGATCACATAGGAGATCACGCCGATGGCAATTCCCTCAGAGATACTGTACATCAGCGGCATACAGAGAAGACAGAGATACGCGGGAACAGCTTCTGTCAAATCCGTGAAGTCAATGTCGATGACAGCCGTGATCATCAGGAATCCCACAAAGATCAATGCCGGAGCTGTTGCAAATCCGGGAATGGCACAGAAGACCGGCGCCAGGAAAATGGATAACAGAAACAAAAATCCCGTAACCACGGAAGCAAGTCCTGTTCTCGCACCTGCTGCCACACCCGCGGAACTTTCCACAAAAGTGGTTGTGGTTGAGGTGCCAAGCACTGCACCGGCGCTTGTCGCAACGGCATCGGCAAGCAGTGCCTGCTTGATACGGGGAAGCTTTCCGTTCTCATCCAGCATATCCGCCTTGGTTGCAACACCGATCAGGGTCCCCAGAGTATCAAACATATCTACAAACAGAAACGCAAACAATACCACAATAAAATTGAGAATGCTGACATTTGAAAAATCTGCCTTTGCCACCTGCCCGAAGGTCAGTGAGAGTGCAGAGAAATCTGTCATCGCGAAGACCGGATAGAGAGAATAGAAACCATTCTCCGCATCCACAGTATAAAGTCCAAGCGTCTGGCAGATCATGCCAAGAATCCACGTTGCAAGAATACCGATCAAAATAGATCCTTTCACCTTTTTGATATAAAGAATAGCCGTGATAAACAATCCGATCAGGGCAAGGATAGCACAGATTCCCTTGGTGTGGAATTCACCCGAAAAATCCACATAGGATACCAGGGTAGCGGAATTGCCTACCACAAGATGGGCCCCCTGCAGACCGATAAAGGCGATAAAGAGACCGATACCTGCGCTGACACCCCTTTTCAGGGTAAGGGGAATCGCGTTGAAAATTGCCTCCCGCACATTGGTCAATGACAGCACGATAAAAATCAGACCTTCCGCAAACACTGCTGCCAGAGCTACCTGCCAGGAATAGCCCATGGCACCGCATACGGTATAGGCAAAGTATGCATTGAGTCCCATGCCCGGTGCCAGTGCAAAAGGATAATTTGCAAGCAGCGCCATCAGCAAAGTACCCACGAAAGAGGCAAGTGCCGTGGCCAGAAGAACTGCTGTCTTATCCATCCCCGCTGCAGACAGCATCGTCGGATTCACCGCCAAAATATATGCCATGGTCATAAAAGTGGTAATACCCCCGATTACCTCCGTTTTTACCGTTGTGTTGTTTTCCTTCAATTTAAACAGTTTTTCTACCATATCCCTTTTGTTTCCTCCCTGGTCGTCATTCTTTTATTTTCCTTCATAGACGATGACGCTGTCCACATCATATCCTTTCAGGCGTTCCCTGCCCTTTAAACCTGCAAGCTCCATCAAAAAAACAATCTTGACCACTTTGCCGCCGAGAGCCTCGATCATCTTAATGCTGGCTTCAATGGTGCCTCCCGTTGCGATCAGATCGTCGATCAGCACCACTCTGTCTCCTGGCTTAATGGCATCCTTATGCATTTCAATGGTGGCACTGCCATATTCCAAATCATAGCTCTGTGAAATAGTCTCACAGGGCAGCTTCCCTTTTTTTCGAACCGGAACAAATGCCTTGTGAAGTGCATATGCGATGGGCACGCCAAAGATAAATCCTCTTGATTCCGTACCTGCAACCACATCAAAATCCACGTTTTCCACCTTTTCCTTCATGGAATCAATGGCCAGGGCAAGACCATCCGGGTCCTGCAACACGCTCGTAACATCCCGGAAAATAATGCCTTTTTCGGGAAAATCGGGAATGCTTCTTACATACTCTTCCAGTTTTTTCATTTGCAGTATCTCCATTCTTGATAAAATTATAAATTTGATAATTTGATTATATTAATTTCTTGCAAAAAAGACAACCATTTAGCGGATATCTATATTGCTGTAAACCTGAATGTTCTTTTGCAGAGTTTCCGCGGAAGGACACTCTCCGCTGCGGATTTCCTCAATGACCACGGTCTTCTCTTCCCCGGGCTGCAGGTCAAAATAATTGTCCGATAAAATGACATCCATATCTTTAAAATCAATGGCAACCCTTCTTGCAAAGGCTTCGGAACGAATGGTCAGGCATTTCATGTCATCCTTCTCACCTACTGACACCTGTATCTTCGGATCCCGGAAGCGGAACTGCTTGGGTGCCACAAGGAGACGGTTACCCTCATCCACGATCTCACCGTCAACGCAGACATCATAATGAAGATATCTTTCTCGGTCTGCAAAAAGCTCTCTCTCGGGAAGTCTGATGCGGGCAGCTTCCACAGATGATAACGCCGGGAGCAGAAGGCGAACTTCTCTCTCTTCGAGAATACCCTCTTCCTGATCAATCAGCTGCGCAGTTACCGTTACCTCTTTATCCTGGAGGAGCTCTCCTGATACGTAGAACACCGCAGAATTCGTATATTCATCCATTTCCACATAAGAAATGACATTTCTATAGCTTCTCTTTACAATATACTGGGAGCCCTTCCATCTGCCGTAATAATCAATGGTAGCCCAGGAAAGTGTGGGATACGTGTCATTGATCTGCCAGTAAGTACTGCCGGCGCAACGCTCCCTGTGAGAGCGAAGATGTCTGATCGCCATCTCCAGATAATCTCCCTGTAAGCTTTGTGTCGCATAGATCAGCGTGTCAAAATCCGAAGGATTCTGATAATAGCGAAGCAGATAATGCATCAGGGTCAGATTTCCCAGATCACACTTCTGATGCATCTCCATCTGGGGAGAAACAATGTTAAGCTGATCCTTGTCAATGACAGTCTCAAGGGTTTTCCTTGAGGGTGCTGAGACAAAACCGTATTCGCTGAAGAAACGGAAGTATTTCGTTTCCACATCCTCAAAGGGCTTCTTGCCATGCCATACGTCCCAGTAATGGGCATCACCCCTGTGCTCGCTGCTCGGATCCTCAAAGCCGCCTCCCGATGACGGGGAGGAAGGCCAATAGAAGCGGTCCGGATCCTCCTTGGCGAGGACCTCTGGAATTATTCTCTCATATAAAGTCAGATAATCCTGACGCAGTTTTTCATTTTCCGGGATTCCCCAGCCCACCCAGGCTGACTCCATCTCATTGTTTCCGCACCACAGCCCAAGGGAAGGGTGATTGCGCAAACGTCTGATATTGCAGACAAACTCTTCTTTGAGGTTTTCGGCAAAAGCATCCGTCAGATCATAGACGGCACAGGCAAACATAAAATCCTCCCAGACAAGAAGTCCAAGCCTGTCACATTCCTCGAAGAACCAGTCATCCGGATAGTGCCCGCCACCCCAGACACGAATACAGTTAAAGCCGGAGCGCGCACAGTCGGAGAGAAGCTGCTTAGTCCTTTCTCTGCTTCTCCTGCTTAAGATACTGTCCTCCGGGATGTAATTGGCACCTCTTGCAAAGATTTCCCTGCCATTAATGCGGTAGCAGAAGGACTCTCCGTAAGGGTCTTTGTGTCTTGCCACGGTAAAATCACGGATGCCGATAGACACTGTCTGCTCACTCACCGAAGTTCCGTCCTTTTTCAGGAAAAGACGTGCGCTGTACAGTGGCTGAGCACCATAGCCGTTCGGCCACCAAAGCTCAGGATTTTTAACATCCATAAAGAAGTTATTCTTTTCGCTGCATTTCTGCTCCTCAAAAGCAATTTCTTTTCCCTGAGGATCATAGAGTCTGCACTCCAAAACCAGTTTCTCATCTTTGGCAATCAACTGATTTTGTACTTCCAGAGTCACTATGCAGCTGTCACTCTTAAGGTTTTCTCTCACATAAACGGAATCAATTCTTCCGCCCCTGACCTCTTCTATATAAATATCACGCCAGATTCCAAGATCAGGAAGCTGTGGGCCCCAGTCCCAGCCAAACATACAGTGCGCTTTCCGGATATGGGGAAATCCCGGAACCGTCGTATCCACGCCCCAGATTGGTTTTCTCTCATGCTGCTTTCTGATATAGGCAAGCGGAGAATCAAATTTGATCTCAATCTCATTTGTCCCCTTGTGCAGGAACTCTGTCACATCAAAACGGTAAATCCGATGCATGTTTTCACAGCGTCCCACTGTCTGACCGTTCAGAATGATTTCTGCCAAAGTATCGATTCCCTCACAGACAAGGATATTATTGTCATTCTTAAGGGTCTCTTCCGTCACTTCGAAGCTTCTCCGGTAATGGTAATCAAAAGCCGACAATTCTCTTGCCGCCGGCTCGTTTTCCCCGTAAAAGGGATCCTCCATCAAGTGATTATCCAGTAAATCTTTATACATAGAGCCGGGAACTGTAGCAGGATGAAAAGTTTCTTCTCCCTGTCTTTGCATTTCCCATACACCATTTAATGTAAGCATACTATCTTCCTCCATCTTGTTTTCTTTCACAGCATTACCATACCATCATATATGATTCCGTGAAAAAGGTATATAAACTTTCTCTGATAAAAATCGGACGAATCTCTACTTTTCGGGGACCCAGCCAAACTTCTTCAGATCCACCCTGCCGCAGGTAACCTCCACACCGTCCTCTTTAAGAAGCCTTTCCTGGGCACCGGCACCGCCGAATGCAAATTCTCCGGACAGTTCTCCCTTTGCATTGACCACCCGAAAACAGGGTACATGCTCCGGATCCGGGTTGTTATGCAGGGCATTTCCCACCGCCCTTGCCATCTTCTTGTCCCCTGCAAGCGCAGCGATCTGCCCATAGGTCGCCACATGGCCTTTGGGAATTTTTTTCACAGCCTCATAGATTCTTTTGGTGGGACTGTCTGTGACAAGATCATAGCTCTCGGCGATCATTCTCTTTACATCTTCATCAGGAATGGAACCGTCAAGAATAATGGTGTTCCAATGCTCCTTATTCTGATGATAGGCGGGGATCACCGCATCATATGTATTTCTCCAGAAATCTCTCCATCCGGGGTCCACCTTCACATTCAGATTTAAATAGTCTTCCCTCTCATAGGTCCACAGAAAAGCTTTTTTACTTCCTTTCACCCGTACAAGCTGCCAATTGGGATCATGAAAAGGTGCTTCCTGATAGGTATTTGGAAAAGATAATCCATAGGATAAAATTTCTTTCCTTGTCAGCATAACAATTTCTCCCTTCCTCCTATCCTACTTGTCATAATTTGCAGCAAATTCCTTTGCCGCTTCTCTCATTTTTTCCACCACATCATAAGGTTCCACCACTTTTACTTCTTTTCCGAGGCTGAAGATCCAGCCAAAGAACTGATAGCTGACTGCCACATCCACCAAAAGGTAACTGTGTTCCTCATCGATCCTCCGAAAAGCGATATCTTTCCCAAACCGGTCAATAAACACCCCGCACATGCTGTTCGGGAATTCGATTTTAACCTTCTCAATCCTGCCGTTGTACATCCCGAAATTCATTCTGGTGTAGGATGCCATGTCAAACTGTTTAAAGGCCTCTTCCCCTTCCCGTCTCTCATTGACCAGTGCGATCTTCATCATCTTGTCCACCCGGTAGTGCTTCATGGTCTTGGTAAGATCATCAAAAGCCACCAGATAATAGTTTTCATCATCCCAGGTAAGAGTCCAGGGACTCACACAAAAGTAGTCACCGTTATGTCTCGGCACCAGTTCCTTTTTGATATTCCATTTATAATATTTAAATTTGATCTTTTTGTTCTGATTGATGGCGGCATGAATATCATCCACATTATAGTAGATGCTTTCATTCATGGTCTTGATCCTTCCCTGGACATAAACCTGACGCTGGAGCTGTTTCGCCTCATGCTCACTGGCAAAACTTTTGATCTTTTTAATCAGCTCGCCTGATTTTTTCTCTGTAATAAACTTGGACGCCTGAATGGCATCAATGAGAAGCTTGATCTCCGCAATTTCAAACTGACGGTTTCCCACATGGTAAAAGGTCTCCCTTCCCACCTGTTCCTTGATGATCTCAATCCCCAGCTTGTCCGTCATATCCGCAAAATCGGCATAAATACTTTTTCTCTCCGCCGTGATGTCATACCTTTCCAGCTCTGCCATAATCTGGGGCATGGTCAGGCTGTGCTCATCGTCCGTTTTCTCCAGCATAATCCTGATCAGATAACTGAGTTTTAATTTCTGATTAGCTCCCCTTGCCATAGTGTCTCCTATTCATTTTTCACCAATCTGTTAATGTCCTGCCACGATTACTTTTTTCTTCATTTTGACTCCACTCCCATCAGCATCCGAATAGCTCTGCTGTTTTCTTCATTCGCTCCGCGATGGAAACACCAAAAGGGCAACGGGACTCACAGGCATGACAGCCGATACACTCAGAAGCTTTATGCGCAAGGAGCTGATAATGGGACTTTACCGTTGCAGGTATCTCCGGCTGCATGACAGCCAGATCATAATATTTGTTGATCATGGCAATATCAAGCCGGGCCACGCAGGGTTTACAGTGTCCGCAATACGTGCACTCGCCTCTGTATGAATGAAAAGGTGCGTTGGCAATCACAGACGCGTAGTCTTGTTCCTCCGCTGTTGCCGTCTCATAAGCCACTGCTGCATCAATCTGTTCCTTAGTATCATAGCCACACAGAATGGCATCTACTGCCGGTCGTGTCAATGCGTAATGAATACACTGAACGGGTGTAAGACTTACGCCGAATGGAGAGCGCTTTTCATCAAACAATCGTCCGCCGGCAAATCCTTTCATGACCGTGATCCCTATATCATTCTGTTCACAAATCCTGTATAATTCCGCTCTGTCAGGGTCAATTCCCGTAAGGCTCTGATCATATTCATCCTTGAACAATGTTTCAATATCCTCGCTGGCAGGCAGCATATCGTATGCCGGATTGATACTGAAAAGAATCATCTCAACATAGCCCGACATAGCCGCAAGCTTCGCCACTTTAGGATTGTGGGAGCTGATTCCGATATGACGGATTACTCCCGATTCCTTCAATTCTTTTACATAACGAAGGTATTCGGAATCCTGTATCGAATTCCATTCCTCCCGGGAGTCCACATAATGGATCATTCCCAGATCTATGTAATCCGTCTGTAATCTGGCAAGCAGATCCTCAAATGCAGGCTTTACATATTTCATATCTCTGGTACGGACATACTGACCATCCTGCCATGTGGATCCGATATGTCCCTGCACATACCACTTATCCCTGCAGTCTGCGATTGCTTTTCCAATGATATCTCTGGATTTCGGATCCGGCATCCAGCAGTCTATGATATTGATTTCCTTCTCCCCGGCATATCTGATCAACTCCACCGATTCCTCTTCCGGATGGCGCTCCAGCCATTCACCGCCAAAACCAATCTCACTTACCATCAGGTTCGTTTTTCCAAGTCTTCTTTTTTCCATCGTTTTTCCTTTCACTATCCCATCAGTCTATGTAAGCCGAATAGACTTTTACCACAAGGCTGCCTGCGCTGATTCTGCACCGGCAAAGGGCCCCGGGATCACATTGATTCCACGTTTGTTCCCGAAATAATCCTCATCGAAAGTAATCGGTGTTCCGTCCGGATTCTCATACTGTTCCTCGGGTTCAAAGGCTTTCCCCAGGGTAGAAGTATGAATCATATGTACCCTAAAATCTTTCAACAATTCAAACAGTTTTGTCTTCAGGAAGTAGTTTCCGTCCTTCTCTACCAATGTAACCTTCACATCTGGGTCTGTATTTACCAGCTTATCTTCTTCTCTTGCAAAGGAACCTGCTCCTGCAAAGTAAGCATTGCCATGAATCCAGACAGGGAGATGTCCAAAGTGTGCAGATGCAAGCTTACCCATATCCGGACGGGCTTCTTCAAGGTCGAACTGTTTGATCCAGTCCTCATAAAGCGGATATTGATCCCACACATGAGTTCCAACCTCAAGATTGGTCGGCTCTCTTTCCGGATCCCAGCCTTCCAGATAATCATCCGGGATCGGCGTATTCTGGATAAAAATGTTGTTATAGAAACGATCATCTCCGTGCAGAATCGTCATAAATCCCAGGACTTCCGTGCGATGAGGAATATGATATGGCGTGTATCTCGGCTGATTCACACCATCTATAATACTGTCAACTCCGCTTCCCACCATCGCGAAGGAACCACAGATTAAATTATGTACCATAGCTACGCCTTCTGTCGCAATCCTGAGGGAGCAGGGCGAAAGCAGTATATTATTGTCTATCAGTGTAGGCCCATGTCCAACTTCCACAAAAATATCCTGATCAAAACGATCCGGGCCGGCTTTTACGCAGGCAGGAGGATTGTTGTCATGCATGAAGTTTTGTGTGATCCTGGTTCCCTGTGCCTCCCAGTCAGTCCAAATGCCCATGGAGCAATGATGAATGTGATTTCTTCTGAAAATCACATCAATTGCGGCATGGAACTTAATTCCGGCAATCTCCGCTCCGCCAAGCTGCTGCATATTATTGATATGATGGATGTGATTGTCCTCAATAATGGAGAATACGCATCCCATACGTCCGACGATACCCGTCTGCTCACAGTGGTGGATATTACAGCGACGAACAATATGAGAACCTACCGTCTCCTTGGTCCAGCCATCATACTGTGCACGGCAGACGGCATCCCTCTCCATCTGTGTCGGGCTCTTCACATGTTTTTTAAAGAAATAGTTGTCATTATTTTCCTGTGAATAATTACCAAAGGAAATACCGCAGCATTTGGACCCGGAAACATCACAATCCTCGATGATCCAGCCCTTGGACCAGTGAGCACCGATCATGCCGTCCTGAAAGGCTGCCGGAGGCGCCCAGGTGGTAGCTGCTTTATTTACATTGAATCCCGAAAGTGTGATATAACTGATGTATTTTGCCTTTGGCATAAAGCAATTGCGGCGCACGGTAATCTCAACCTTTTCCTTCGCGGGATCAAGATCCTGAAAGTTTGCAAAAATCACTGTCTCGTTCTTCTCTTTATCCTGTGTGGTAAACCATTTATAAACAGAGTACTCCGGCTCCCAGCTTCTGTCATACACTTTTCCCTCCAGACACTCTTCCAGGGTATCTGTCTCATAGAACATTCTGTCATTCACATATACATTGCCGGTATGCATATGGTTGTTAGCAAAATACCAGTCTCCCTCCACCTCCTGAATATAAGGGTTATAGTCGCCAAAGACCGTATTGTCCACCCGTGTCACATAAGTTGTTCCGTCATATTTTTCCCAGTCGGTAACAGCCTCTGCGCCGGTAATCACTGCGCCAAGCGGTACCTCGGAGCGATAGGTGATCCTGGCGTCCTCTCTTCCGGGATTGACCGGATTGACATACTCCCGGTAAATCCCCGGAGCCACAATAACCTCATCTCCTGCTACTGCTATCTTTGCGGCATCA
The DNA here is from genome assembly GCA_945917985.1 of uncultured Clostridium sp. Lineage (GTDB taxonomy): Bacteria > Bacillota > Clostridia > Lachnospirales > Lachnospiraceae > Suilimivivens. Next base: position 13,295 of record CAMEIH010000043.1, read on the forward strand.
TTGATCGCCTTAAAGGGTGATTCCTTACTGCCGTTTCCCCCTCTGGCAGCATTCACATTAACATAGATTTTCATTTTGCTCTCCTCTCAGCTGCTTTTTTCTTTATTTTTTCCTCATACATCTTTGCATCGGCAGCCTTCATATACTCCTCTAAAGTGACTGAGGAATCGGGATCCGTAACAGCCACTCCTATGCTAATACTTAAAGGAACAGGAAGCTGCCTTGACCTGCCCTCATCCTCCAGTGTTCTGTGAATGCATTGCACCATCTCTTCCGTAGTCTCGTCCGATTGATAGGTCTGTATCAACACGAACTCATCTCCGCCCGTTCTGGCGGGAATGGCATCCCTTGAGCTGCATTTCATCAGTGATTTGGCAACAGAACAGATAGCCATATCTCCGCACTCATGACCATAGGTATCATTCAGGTACTTCAGGCAATCCAAATCTGCAAATAAAATCAGCAGTTTTCTTTTATTTTCTCTGGATAACCGAAATACCTCCTCTCCAATCTGCTGATAACCCATACGGTTATATATTCCGGTCAAAGCATCCATGATATACAGAGAGGACAGACGTCTGTTCATATAAGCCAGCATCTCTTTTTTATGCAGGTTTTCCATGGAGCGTGTCAGTGCATTCATAATCTTGAAAAGATACTGTTTCTCCATGAGGTACACAGCATTGCGAATGACCACATACCCCACAGTCTGTTCTCCGAAATGCAAAGGCAGAAACAAAAAGTCCTGTCCACTTTCCGGGCAATCAAACATGGGAAAGATGCCATGGATTTCCGTCTTTTCCCAATCCATCTTACGATCCTTTTCATAGGCAAAGGTTACCTGCATTTTTTGTGGATAACCGTGCACACAAAATCCTTCTTCCGAAGGAGCCACATCCAGATAAATGCTGTTTTCCGCCTTCTTTTTATAGGCATTGATATGATCATCCAATACCAGGTACATGGCATCACACTTAAGAGAAGGAATACACTGAGGAATACAGTACATCATCTCCGCAACTGTGTTGCACTGCATCATCTCCGCTTCCATGGAAAGGACCTCTTCCTCGAATTCCTGTCCATCCACTTCATTCCTGATCTGTATTTTCAGGTACTGCCTTAAATCGCGGCTGCTTCCCTTACCGCAGCCACAGCTCTCCTGCCATAGCATTTCTACGTCAGTATAGATATGTCTCGGAACTTTCTCGCCTGCCCAGATCCGCAAAAGTATATCCATACCATGATATCCTGCCTCCTCACGGATATGACTCACCGTTGTAATGCTTGGGCTATAAAATCCTGCCTTATCAAAATTGTCAAATCCTGTAACGCGAAAATCCTTTGGCGCCTGCAAGCCAAGCTCTGCCGCTGCTTCGCAGACTGCCACAGCTATATTATCATTGGCGCAGATAATCGCATCCGGTATCTTTTTATGCTTCTCCCATAAACTTTTAAATCCAAAAAATCCGCTCTGAAAGTCAAAAGCTCCATGCCAGATTTCATCTTCTGTCACCGCAATATTGTGTTCTTTTGCGTAATCCATCATCCCCCGGAGACGGCAACCACATTCATAATTATCCTCCGGTCCCATAATAAACCAGAATTTCTCACAGCCATGAGCTTCATAAAGATGCGCGATAATCTGCTGCATGGCAGAGTAATTGTCAATGCCTACATAATAAAAATCCTCCAGCTCATTGGCAATAGACACCACCGGAACATTTGCTCTTTTTGCACGCTGTATCACCTCATCAAATATGGGCTGTGAACTGATATTATTAAGTTCCAGAATGATACCGTCAAATTCGTCGAAATCGGGCAGGTTAAAAATATTATATTCCGCCCTGTTGTATCCCTGATCTTTGTTCCAATTGCCGCTGCTGTTGAAAATGTAAAGATTTACATCCTCTTTGGTCTCCTGAATCCGCTGCATAATACCTGCCGGCCATGCATAGGTAAGGTATCTTTTCCAGCCATCTGTAATCAACGCAACTTTACGCATTTGCACCACCCCATAAATACTATTAAATAAATAGTAACATATCCTCTTTGTAAATACAAAAAATTACCTTTCATCTCAATCGTTGCAGAACATTCTTCCCCGGGACGATTCGCTTCCCGGTATATCATTGCCCTTTATATATCCGGCATTGAACTCCATATTGATCTCACGGAGTTCTTTCCTGCCATCAATATAATCCTGATACATTTCGGCAAGTCCCGCCATACAGCCATCGCAGTTTGCCGCTATATTTCCAAGAGACTCTGCAACGATTTTTTCCCGTTCCTCTTTTGTCGTTTCGCTGATCAAATATCCCATTATAATTCCTCCCGGCTTTGGCCCGTCCTGTAATCAATCACAATTCCCGGCTGCACATTATAGCAATACACGCAAAAACAGATTCCTTTTCCGTCATCTTCCACAGAGTATGCTTCCATCATCACTCCGCTTGCCACCAGGTTAGAGCTCTCAAACACCGGGGTCACACGGTACAGGACATGATTTGATGTCTTTTCTACGTAACGCACCACTTTCCCCTCGAAAGGAAGCATTCCTTCTACATTCATATATCTTGTTCCCGTAATGAGATTCTTCTCATTATCATTTTCCCCTGCCAGGCAAAAAGCAATCAGATGGCAGCGGTTATATAAATATGGCGGATCTGAGTTCACGATTCCCGGATACTTCTCCTGACACCATCCGGACGGCTTAACAGCTCCGATTTCTCCACGCTCCTCTTTCGGCAAAAGCTCCTTACCGATATTCGCATAAGCTACCCCACATCTTCCAAGCATATCCAAATCACTATAGCTTTCAAACTCCTTTGTTGTTATCTCTTCCGCCTCAAAAAATGGTTTGTTGCCATTGATCTCAACATACGCTTTCCCGCTATATTTCGGTATGTTCAGTTCTTCCGACAGCTTAGTATCCGTATGCTCCGAAAAGAAAGTGATTTCTCCAATTGATATTACCAGAACCAGAAGAAAAAGCAAAACTCCCACTATTAAATTTCTTTTTTTACTTTTTCTGCTAAAATCCATCCAATCCCTAATTTCATCTTACAAATTTTCAATATATCTGCATTTTGGGAAACCGGTACAACCATAAAACTGCTTTCCGGCATTTTCACCTTTTGTCGCAGTACGAAGAACCAGCTCTTTTCCACATCTGGGACAAATTTTTTCTATATTCTTGTTCTGAACTTCCTGTACAGTATCTTTCACCGCATTCTTTTCTGCCTCGACGAGTTCAGCATATTTGCGGGCATAATCAGATTTGTTTGGCTTACTTGCATTTAAATAAAATTCAGCCAACTCGCGCATTTCTTTTTCAGGTGTATCCGCTTCCTTCACTTTCGCATCCATCTGCCTGATATGTGAGATCAATTGATCTGCTCTGATTACCTGGGCTTTCACTTCTTTCTTTGCGTATCTGTCATTCAGGCAGGTCTTGGAATTCGCCAGAACAACAAGTGATTTGTACATATTATCAAAATTTTTTAAAAACATCTTCTTCATAATAATATTGCTCTTGCTTTCTTCCCGAACTCCCTTAAGCACTCGCAGGTGACGTTCATTCTGTGTGATAGGAGAGTAAATACCTTCTCTTATCTTTTTCCTGTTATATTCGTAAGTTCTGATAAAACTACCATTACTGTCAATTTCAATATCACCAATCAGATTTTTACATTCAATAATGTAAATATGCTTTCTAGTAATAACCAGATAATCAATCTGCGCACCGAGACCGCCGTGTTCCAAATAAATGTCATGCAAAACAAACATATCCATCCCACTGTTTTTCAGTTCAAAGGCTATGTTTTTTTCTCCCGCTTCCCCATAGGAAGCAATCTTTATCTGTTTATCTATCTCGTCCTTTATCTCAGGTGATGCATCTTTTGCCAGTTCTGTCATCTTTGCTATAAACTCTGACGCGTCACTCTGCTCCTTCAAAAATACCGGCCCAATTTTCTTTTGAAACAATCCCATGTAATTCCCCTCTACTGTATCATTATTTTTATACGTATCCCGCAACTGTCGATGTCATCTGAATGTATCTGGCATATACTTATATTATAATTAGATAACATGGGTATTTAAAGAGGAAAATAGGATTTCCTTCTAATAGTGGGATGTTTTACTACAATTTCATGAACACAACTGCACTTCACCAAACAGTTCTTTAACTTTTTTTGAAGCCTTGGAAAAATCAATCAAGATATAGCTTTCTTTCGCTCAGCCTCATGGTGCTCCTCCGAAAATTCCTCGTCCATTTCCCTAAGTGCATCCATATAATTATCCATCCATGCCGACATAATTTTAGCTTTTTCAGAATCTTCATCAGGCCCGTCTATATCTTCCGGCCACTCATCCCCTTCATCAATACCCTGATCCATAAGCCAGTCTTCTGATACTTCAAACTGACACTCTCTGCCATCGTCACTTTCCAATGTAACAAGCGCCATCAATGGTTCGCCCGGCATTCTTTCCTCACAGCCATAATCGGCCTCTGCTATTCTACTCACAAACCACATACTTAACATCTGCTCCTACATATTTTCTATATGTTTTTCATCTGTATCAAGAATAGTATATTCCCTCTGAGGTATAGAAACAACATTTTTTCTACTCCCTTATCCGCTGCGTTTCTGTTCGATCAGCACGGAAGAAGCCCACACACAAGCACGATATGAAACGAAAAAAACAAGGCGGCCGGATAGTCACCCATGCCACCTTGCGATGTGGATTATGCTCATAATCTCACTTACAACCGGAATTTAATATTTTGCTTGTTTAGCGGATCCACTCGTATATTTTCATTTCAAAGGTTGTTTCATAGCCGGCAAACTCTATTTTGTAAGTTCCTGCTTTGGGATAATCCTCTATTTCAAAGGAAATTGTTTCCTCATTGAAGGGCCAGGACCGATTGCCGTTCATATCGAAACCAATCATCGAGACCTCAGAAGTGTTACTCATGGTTAGATTTTCCGCTAAGGTTCTTTCTTCTGCGATTTTTCCATCTTCTATGAGCGACAGTACCACATCACCGGTAATGTCTTGGGGTTCTTCACATCCAAAAAATACTTCTAAAATTATGCTGAAAGGAGACTCTTCTCTCACATGAAGCGAAATCTCATTTTCTTTCTTCCAATCAACAAATTCGTCCTCACTCGGTGTATAGATGGTAGGATATTGTGTACCTTTATCCGCATACTCCTTTATCAGCGCATCAATCTTTTCGCGAGATTCGAAAAAGGTATTCGCTAATTCATGTGAATTTGAAAAACCGAATGAATTTCCGTCTTCATAGCAAAAGCCATATGTAATCACCGGCATATCATATACAACATATGGATTTGTTTCGCCTATCTTTGCACTGTACACTTTATCCTCAAGGACTATATTTGCAATTTCATCTAACAGCGCCTTATCTACAGCATACAGCTGGGACCTCATATCAAGATTATACCGATTTTGGTTTCCAATAAATAAGACCGCATACAAGCCATCATCACTAAGGCGTACCGATGTAATGCTTTTCCCTCCCGTCATGCTTCCTGACATATTTTCAGTATAGGATATGAGCTGTTTACCATCGTACTTTCCTTTTTCGGTGTTTTGTTGTTCCATCTTTTCACATCCTCCTGTAATAAAAGCTGTTAATATAAGCAATAGGGTTACAAATGCGAATTGCTTTTTCATTCTGTCCTCCTGATTTGCTCACGCCCAGGGATCGTTTGCTTTGGGCTGCCGGATGTCGGTCAGCAGATACTGTTCCCAAAGACACCACTGTCCATCAGCTTTCTGTCGCAGTTTGATGGGGCGCGGACTGTCAGCCCCACCACTTGCGATATACAGCCGCGCATACCCTTTTTCATCATAAGAATGCGCATCTGCGGTAACCGTCACACAATAGGGCTTTGATGGAGTATAGTTATTATCCGGCGTTGCACCGGCAAAATAAGAAAACGGAAGATAGGTGCGTTCTCCCCGAAAACGGTCTTTCAGAAACGAAATATCATGTCCGGAAAGCGGCCGCGGCCCACGAAGATAATTCAGCAGTTCTACACCGGTATCCGGCGCTGCCCCATACATGCAAAGTGCACAGAGGGTTAGTGCAGCTGTCTTGAAGGGAGTGTCCATCGTCGCTTCCGGCAATGCTTTCATCTGTTCCACATTCTCCGGCAAAGCCGTGAAAGTAAAAGTCTCCTTCTGATTGATACTCATAAATTGATCTCCTTTCATTTGAATGCTAAAAACAAGCATCTAATTTATGTTGTCCAGTATTTCACCATCCACCGTACAGTTTTCAAAGGCGATACTGTAATCATCAGATTCTCCCCCGGCATCTTCATTAAGAAATTGTTCATAGGTATTCCCATTAAAGGCACAGTTCCGGAAACTGATATAGTTAGAATATGTGCTGTCTATAAAGCTGCCGTAATCCGATCTGTTCCCAGTAATCTCACATCCGTCAAAGACAATATTCACACAGCTAATCATCTCGAACATGAAAAAATCCTCGCTGTCATGCATGGAGCAATCCCGAAATTCAGCATCCCCTGAGGATCTAAGCGAGACAAGTCCGTAGGTACAGTCCAATATTTCCGTATCCGTCACCGTAAGACCGTAGACTTCATCCCCCTCCACACCATAGGTTCCGCTGCCGTACAGGCGGCAGCCTTCAATCGTAAAGTTATAGCAGTTGCTGGCATTCACCACGCTCCCCGTGCAATGCCCCGGTTCCACAAGATGTCCGCAGGTCAGACCGCGCAGGGTAATGTCCTCACACGATTCAAACGCAAGTGCATAGGCGTACGGATTCTCAATGCAGATTGTCACTTTTGCTCCCTCTTCTGCCTCAAGGCACAGGTTTCTGACACCTGTAATCCAGTATTCACCTCCCGAATCTATACCCTGCAAATTGGTAATGAATCCATTACGGATATCCTTATTATCCAGTTCGGAAAAATTGTAGACCCCTTCCTTCAGGATAATCTTTGTCCTGCTTTCGATGGCCTGTACCAGTTCCTCCACCGTCTCTACCGTCACGGTCTTTCGGTACTGCAGCTCGCTGAGATTGTCAAGTTCCTCGGAGCCCTCCCTGAAATACGTGTAATATGTGCTGAATTCATAGTCAGGCTCGGTATATGTTTCACAATACAGAAGCTCCTTTTCACTCAGAAGCGTTACTGTACGGCCGATGGAATCATCCTTTTTTCTTTGCAGTGCCGCGCAAAGGAGTTCCTCTGATGCCTCCTTCGAAGGATTATCTTCCAAGGCGACTACATCCATCCCGCTGAAGTCCAACTGCGACTCGGTGCTCGAAAAGTAGTAATCTGCGTATAGCCGACCGTCCTCGTCATAGATGGAGATTTGGGAATCCATATACTCATCAGCTACAATATAGGCGGTATCTTCATATTGATAGCCTGCCAGGATCCACTCCCCGCAAAGCATTGTCATATTTTCCGAATCGGTTGTTTCCGGTTTTTCTGCTGTTTCTTCTACAGTCGTCGATGTTTCGGACTGTTCTGAAACAGAATCTGTAGTAATATCTTCCCCTTCTCCCTCCATTTTGCTCCCACAAGCCGTCAGCAGGAATGCCGCAAGGAGAGTCAAAATAATCATCCTGTGTTTGCACTTAAGTTTTTTTGCATGAACCGCTTCCTCCTTTATGATAGATTCACTTCAGAACGAACTCACTCTCGTTCGGATCCGCCTCCCGCAGCAAGAGGGAGCCGTCGTAGCCGCTGACCTCAATGGCGAAGCGGCGCAGGACACCGTACTGGTCCTCGTAGGAAATGCCATAGGCGGGCAGATCGCCGGGAAAGATAAGCTGTACAGCGATGGGTGTATCCGAAGTCACGGTATCCCAATGACAGTCATCACCCGCCAGAGTTGCCGATAAGGTCATGGTTCCGTCGTCCGCCACGTCCTCCACGAACAGGTTTAAGATACTCAGATTCGACACCCAGCTGTCCGAGGTGATGAGGATGCAGCAAGCGTCCGGGCCGTCGTACAGGGTGACCCAGTTATAGTCCTCGTCGCCGACCTCCGTCAAGTAGCGAACTGACACCGGGAACTCGGATTCCACGGCGCTAAAACTGCCCGTTCCGGAGAAGGGCGCAAGGGGCAGAGCCTCCCCTGCTGGGTCCAGTGCCCAGAAATCCTCGGCAGTCATGTCTGATTTCTCCGACTCCGCCGGGTCCCAGCTTCCGGTTTCGTTGTAATAGACACGGATATCGCCGCCGCTGTCGAGGCCGGTAAAGAGGAAACTTTCACATTCCAGTGCGGTTCCGTCTTTTGTGAGGTAAAATACTCCCTGGCCGGTCTCCGCCGCGCTACCGGAGCCATAGTAGTAGAAGTGTCCGTCACCCATATAGACGTAGCTGCTGCGGTACCAGCCCTCAAAGACCAGCTCCGGCTGTCCGTCCACCAGGGTATAGAGGGCATTGATTGGCCCACTGAGTTCTCCCACTGCCAGTTCCGGGATACCATCACCGCTGAGATCTTCTATCAGATAGCCCATCTCATATTCGGCTCTGTCCCCGGCGGCCCTGGCTGCCTCCAAAACGCCCATTTCGCCGGGCTCATCACTCTCCTGGCCGAAGGGGTCGACCACCAGTGTGCGGAAGCGCTCCACCAGCTCGCTGTAGGCCAGATCAGGATCAGTGGTCTGTTCCGTGCCCTGTGTACTCTGTGTTCCCTGCTCCGGCTCCTGTATGTCCTGCTGACCCACATCCTGCTCCTGCGCAGGCTGGTAACTCGATGTGTCCTCGACAGGTGGCTCCGTCTCTATGCCCGGCTGGCTGACCGCGTTACAGGCCGTCATGGTTGCCAGCAGCAAAATGCTCAAGAAAAAAGCTATATATCGTTTCATAAATTATTTTACTCCTTAATCTGCCGCGGAAAACGGGATCATTGACAAATACTCATACTCCGGCTCCCACGACCAGAACTCCTCCAGGGACATGTCTGTTTCCTGAGATTCTTCAATGTCCCAGCTTCCGGTTGTATTGTAATAGACAGCGACATCCGATTCATCTCCATCCAGAATCCGGACGAAATAGAATTCCTCGCAAATAAGGGCTGTGCCGTCATCCGTGAGGTGATAGAAGCCCTGACCGATTTCCGACGCGCTGTTATATCCGGAATAGAAGAATCTGCCGTCCTGTAAATAAGCATAGCTGCCATCACCCACTTCCCCAAAGACCAGCTGCGGCTCTCCGCCTGCCAGGGTAAAAAGTGCAATCTGGTATACGCCGTACTCCCGCGTGGGACCTATCGCCAGTTCCGGCACACCATCACCGCTCAGGTCCTGGATTGCATAGCCGATCATATCCGAAGGTTCATATCCCCAACCCTCTCCCATCTCCTTCGCAGTTGCAAGGAAGTTCTGTTCCCCGGCTCCATCGGCGGTGGGGAATCCGTATGGGTTCATCGCCAGGGCACGAAACCGCTCAATCAGTTCGTCATAGACCGTATCGTTGGAAGCAGAAACGCTGACGGGTGGGAAGTCGCAATCCACAAAGGTAGCGCAAGGCCATGCATCCGGGTTTGTGTCCATATCCGGATTGTCCCGGAAAGTGCAGCCCCTAAAAGTGATGCGGATGGTATCCGTATCAAACCCGCTGCTAAAGTCCGGCATCAGGCAGTCCCGATTGCCGGAGATCTCCGTGTCCCTGACCAGAACCTCCGTCCCCTCCCACAGGGAGAACATTCCGTCATTGTCGTGAAACCGACAGCGGTCAAAGACTGCGTCCGTGGTTTCGGACAGGCTGAAAATGCCGCCGGTACATTCATAGATCTCCGTGTCGGTGACAGTGAGACCCGCCGCATCCTCCGCCCAGATACCGTAGGTGCCGCAGCCAAACAGTCCGCAGTCCTCTATCGTCACGCTCTGGGAGGTGGAGAGCATAAGGACATAGGCGTCGCATGCGCCCTTTTCCACCTCGTGGCCCAGAACCAGACCCTTCAAGACTGCACCATCGCAAAGGGTGAGGGTCATCACATCTGTATACCCGTTCTCGGTGATCAGGCGCACGGACCCGCTCTCCTCCGCTTCCAGGGTGAGCCCGGGGGCGTTATAGACTGAGAACTCTCCCATGCTCAGATCATCCGGATTCACATAGCCGCCGCACTCCGCGATCTCCTCCTCTGTCAGGGCGGAGAAATTGTAGTCACCGGGTTTCAGAACAATGTGAGCGTCCGGGGCGATGACGCGGATGAGTTCGGCGGCGGTAGAGACAGTGACTGTATTATCCTGCGTATTGGTTTCCGTTATCTCCTCCGAAGCCGGGGGATCGGTTGCAGGCGTCTGCTCCGTATTCTCTGTCCGACCACAGGCAGTCAACGTGGTCAGCAAAAGAAGCGATAAGCAAAGTGTAATCCATCTTTTCATGGTATCCTCCTAATACTTTTCGTTATTTTATCCAAAGCTCTGTGTAAGAGTCGTCGTATCCCCCGTTTGCTCCCCAAGGAAAGGCATACCGCCCAGTTCCGTGACGGTCAGTGTACTTTCATAGCCGTCCCCGTCGAATTCGGACCGCTGATCAAGGGCGACTACTCCTGTCAGGCCGGGACCGTTGCTGAATTCCCCCCACAACCGGTAAGCGTACACAGCGCCCTTCTCCGTCATGCCCAGATAGGCCAGGCTCCCGTGGGAGCTCATGGCAGTATCCGTTTCCGGATCGTAGGAGGTCAGCAAAAAGTTATCACCATTTCCATCCATCAAGGTCAGGGAATAGGAAACTTGCGTGCCGCTGACGGACTGGCTGCCGCACCAATCGCAATTCATAAGTTCATATCCCATGGTGTACCGCTGAAAGGCAACGATATCCCACAGACCCATCCGCTCCCCGGTCTCGGTCACGGCACAGATGTCGGGGAGTCCGTCTCCGGAGGGCTGGGTAAGGTCCTTCACGTTTGCTACACCCGGGAGAGGACCACCACCGCAAAAGTATCCGCCCCGCAGGCAGGGCAGGACGTCAATATAGTCCACCCGTCCCTCCTCAGTCAGCAGGAATACGAAAGGCTCATCAGTTTCCCCGATCTCGCCGCAGACAATTTTGGTATAACTGCCGTACAGCCCGTTCACTTCCAGTTCTTTGTCAAACAGACTGGTGTCTATGTCAACGAAGCCGTAGTTGTTCACACCCAGCAGGGCCTCAAGTTGCGGCGTCTGCTGCACCCGGAGGGTAACAGTATTGCCTCGCCGCTTCACCGTCAGATAGTCCCCCAGCTGCGCAGTTTCCACATAGTCGGAATCTTCCCGCAGTTCCAGAGCTAAGTCCCGGCTCAGATATTCTGATCCTGCAATACTGCCGATGGGGGCAATGACATGGAGAACGCCATCGTCCAGATAGAGAGGTAAATCCAGACTAAGGTTCCGCTCCGAGATAGTCTGGATGCGCAGTTTCTGATAGCCGCCTGAATAAATGTCCTCAAAATTCCCCCAGGAGGCGTGGTAAGCATCGTCAAAATCCTTCGCGGCCGCACGGCGCAGGACGTCCATGTAATCCGCCTCTGTCATGTCCTGCATCTTGAGGATGTCTTCGCCAGTCAGCCGCACGCCCTTTGCCGTATCATAACTGTATGCGGTGTACCCCTCAAAGCCGTCATAAAAATAGGCGTATTTCAGCACCAGGGAGAGAACATCACCGCTGCGGAAGCTCTCATACTCCACATTGCTGCAATAGGGAATCTCCTTATTTTGGATGCTCTCCAGGCACTTCTTTACGGTTTCACCGTAGATGGATGCGATCTCCTGATTGATGGCTGCAGCGTCGGTTGTGTCATCTTCAATCTGCGGCACATGGAAAGAATAATTGTATTGGAAACCGTCATCGGAAGTGCCACTGCCTTCCTCGTTGTAAAGCTCAGTGACGGCAATTTCCTTCTTTTTTTCAGGCAGGGGCTTTTCTGTCTCCTGCGTTATAAGGCTCCCAGCGGGTTCTTCACCGCTGCTTTTTGGCTGTTCCGTTTGCCCCATCTGCCCCGTCTGCTGTCCGCAAGCGCACAAGGTGGTAAGCAGGAGAACAAAGGCAAGGAACAGGGCCGTATGTCTCTTTTCCAAATTATTCAACTCCTTCTTAGTCAAGCAGTCCGGGGCTGGTCTCCACCGCCTGCAGTTTCTCGATTCCTATGGAGTAGTCCGTCACCTCGAAAATCAAAGTGGCGTACTCCCCACTCTCAATGGACCATTGATAGACATGGGTCTTCCCCGTATCCCACCGGGAATCATCAATCAGGGGCTTGCCGTGGACATAACCCATGGAATTATAAAGGCTGTCGTATGGGGCAGAGCCGATCTGAGAATCG
>CAMEIH010000044.1 GCA_945917985.1 uncultured Clostridium sp.
TGCCGTGCTCGCCGAGGCTGCTGAAAAGCTGGCTGCTTTATGCTTTTCTCTCTGCCATCTTTGCGAGCCTCACTGCCATTCTCGGCAAAGTAGGCATAAGCGGCGTAGAATCCAATTTAGGAACCGCCATCCGCACCGGCGTGGTTCTTGTGATGGCCTTTCTTATGGTCTTTGTCACCCAAAAAACGAGCACCGTAAGGTGCCCGGGCAAAATAAAAGAAATCCCCCGCAGGGAATTTCTTTTTATCATACTGTCCGGTTTTGCCACCGGGGGCTCATGGCTATGTTATTACAAAGCGCTTCAGGACGGACTTGCCAGCGTGGTTGTACCCATCGATAAGCTGAGCATTCTGGTAACCGTAGCCTTTTCCTATTTTGTATTTCATGAAAAACTCACAAAAAAATCAGCTTTGGGACTCACACTCATTGTAGCCGGAACCCTGGCCATGTTAATTCAGATCTAGGCTGTTTTAGCCAAAAGAGGCTATCTGCTATACCCGAAGACGCTTAGCATGGCACCGATCATAATACAGAAATCCCCGATGTTAAAGATAATCCTCCTAAGCCATCTGAAGGGCACGTTAAAGCTCACATAGTCCACCACATACTTCCTGGTAAGCCTGTCATAGGTATTGGTGTAAGCACCTCCGAGCAGCAGCGTAAGTCCCCATTTGAGCATCCCCTTACCTGCCATTCCGAGCGTCATGGCATAGACAACCGTCAGAAGAGCGGACAGAGCCACCGATATCACCATAACCGCTTTCTGATTTTTTTCTCCGGCATTTAAAAAAGCGCCTCTGTTGTGGTGTTTTCGGATGATCAGTGCACCCCGGCACTTTTTTTCCTCTTCGCCTTCTGTCCTCGTCTCCTCAATATGCTTCTTGATTCCAAATTCCAGTCCGAATATTCCAAGAATGACTGCCAGATATTGCATATTTGCCTCCATTTTAAACATCTTCCCGTACAGGTCCCAGGTAAGACGCAGCCAAAGGGCTGTCTTTCCGTGAAACCACGATTTTCTGCAGGACAAAGGCAGGGCTCATCGCCTGCAAAGTGATACAATTCTGTCCCTTTCTACAATTGATTGTAATCTGATTGATCCGAATATTTTCAAGGACTCCGTTTTGCCAGCTGTCGAGCCCATCTCCCACCTTGTACCCATCCGGTACCGCATTACAGATAAATGACGATTCCTCATTGACAGAAAACGCATATAGCAGTTTCTGATCCGTAAAGGGCGGATTACCGGGTGACATATAGATGGTCACAACATATTCATCCGCCTCCGGCACCGTAAAATCATAATGAAGGGAAGGCCCTTCTCCCACAGAAAAAATTCGATCCACCGGAAATGCCTTCATGCCGGATCCGGTCCTGCCGTACTCAGGAAGCTCCAAAAACCTGCCCGCCTGTGTATCCGTTTTGGCTGAATAGTCAGCTGCCTCAAACACAAGATAGTCTTCCCAAAAATCGCCTGCGGATACTGCCGGCGGCACCTCAATCCTGATTTTTCCTCCCGCCTGTGTATGAATCACAAAGAATCCACTCCTGCCATCCGACCATGTGCTTCTGTCAATGCGCACTTTCAAAGTGATCATCCCACCTGCCGGTACAATACCCTTAGTGCTGTCAAAAGAAATCCCGTTATCCTCACAGACAATCTCATAAGCGGCATCCTCCACAGAGCCGGAATACAGAGAAACCTCCGCTTCTGACACCTTGGGATTTCTGAACGCTCTCATCTGCAGGGTCTTTCCTGTCCAGTCACCACCCTCCGTATGCTGGTCCGTGCCCGGAATTTCTGCAATAATACGTCTCTTGTTTGCCGGTTCAAATTCATAGAGTACAGGATACCGGCACTCCTCCTCATTCCAGTTCCGGAAACCGATGTGCTCTGACATGCCCATGCCATACCACCTGCCGTTTTCTATGGTATGCAGCTCCGCAATCAGCTTCCTGTCAAACCGTATCCCCTCTCTTGCTCTCTCTGCATAGGCAGCGGCCATGGTTGCCTTGATCTTTGTCAGATGGTGATTCATGGTTGTGTCGATCCAGAGCTTATGCACATTTAAGTTTGCCATCAGCGGATAATACACCAGCTGAAAAAATGGGAAATCCTCTTCCGATGGCAACCTCTTCCTTAAGCTTTTACATTCCTCCATCAGACGTTCGCAAAGTTTTCCGTGCCTTTCCGCCTCCCCGTAAGCAGTGGTATACACCTCCGCATTCATTGCCTCCGGCCTTCTCTGGGCCGCAATCTTTGTATATCCCATCAGCAGGTTCTCAATCTGTCTGCAATCTGTTTCATCCATCCATTGTCCGAATTGCCGGTGGACCCACTGCTTCGTATACTGCCTTGGCGCATTCAGATTGCTGATCCCCCAGGTATCATAATCATACGCCAGATCGAGGAAAAAGGACAACGGATACTCCATACTGAACAGATCCCCCACGTTCACGATCCAAAGCTCCCTGATTCCGCACTCGTAAGCGGCAGTCATCTGTTCCCATACCTTAGGAAGATAGGAAGAGTTCACCCATTCGTAGGAAATGGGCCAGCCGTGATAATCAAAATGGTAATACATACCAAACCCGCCGTCATGCTTTCTCATATGCTCTGTGGGGACCGTGCGCAGGTTGCCGAAATTGTCATCGCAAAGCATCAGTGTTACCCCGTCAAGCTCCTCGCAGTCCATCAGACCTTCCGTCTCATCATCACCATAATAAAACGGCTCCACTTCCTTATAAAGCGCCAGCATTCTCGGCACCTTTTCAAGATCGGGATTCACACACTCACGTATCAGCTCATTCTGGCATTTTAAGACCTTGCGCAGCAGATCGATATTATCCTTCAGCGTTGCATCCTCTCCCATAATGGTGGAGTCTGCCTCACCCCGCATTCCCACGGTGATCACATTCTCAAATTTGCCGCTGCGCAAAAGACCATCCCGCCAGAAGCGGGTAATTCCTTCTTCATTTGCATTAAAGTCCCAGGCGTCCCCGTAAACGGAATCCTTCCCCCGCAGATACTTATATTCCTCTCCATGCCTCAGGCAGGGTTCATGGTGGGACATACCCATGATAACTCCCATTTCATCCGCAAGCTCGGCACTGGAAAGTCCCGGTCCGTCATCGGAAAAGATGGAGGACCACATGGCGGGCCAGAGATAATTACCTTTCAGTCTCAGCAAAAGCTCAAAAATTTCCGCATAGCATTCCCTGGTAAACCCGCCAAGATGCCGATTGCACCAGTTGCCAAAAGCGGGCCACTCATCATTGATGAAAAAACCCCGGAACCGCACGGATGGTTCCTTCGAGATCAGCCGGTCATTTTCTCCGATGGAAATCGTACTCCTTTTTACAGGCATCACCCTGTTCCAGTTCACAAGAGGGGATACCCCTAAAAGCTCCGACAAGTGAAACAGCCCGTAAATCGTTCCTCTCTTGTCGGAACCGGCAATCACCAGCGTTTCCCACCTGCTTTCGTCAGCGGATTGTATCAAAAGAAAAGCATACACCTCCCGCTTTCCCCGGATTTCATCGAAGGATAACTGCCCTGTGGCCTCTATCTTATCAAGGAGCCTGCTGTGTCCCAATGTTCCGACCACGATCCCCTGATCAAAGGTTTCCTCTGTATCCTCACTCATGTAACGAATTGCAGGTGCCGTACCAAACACCAGCTCCATATCATGGGCAACGATTCCGGCAATTCTTTTCACTCCCGGAAGCGCACTCTCATCCAGTATCATTCTGCAGCTTTTCTGCACTATTTTTTCAGCGGAAATAATATAGCTCATAGTCTGCTCCTATCTTGTCTTCTTTCTGGCCTCGGTAAGCTGCGCAAGGCGCTTGTGGATGCATTCCCTTATATACTCCTGTTTTTCGTCTTTGACCAGATAATAAATATAAGAGTCCTCCACCATCTGCTGAGGCAGCCCTCTGCCAACCAGCTTGAAATTAACAAAACCTTTTTCGATATAATCTGAAATTTCTTCTTTTGAAATAAAAGCAGGACGATTCTTACAGTCTGCAAAGCTCCGTATGTTTTGACGGTTCTGGCAGGGAAAAGGCGGTGCTATCTCATATTCCAGCTGCTTTTTTGACTCATCCCTGTAGTGTTCCACTCTCCTTTTACATCCCGGAAAACAGATCTCATCCACAAGGATCTCCACCCGGTCTGAACAGGAACTTAAGGAGTCTAATACTTCCGCATTGTGGTTCAGATCGTAGTCAAGAACCACCATAAAATAATCCTTTTTCAGCTCATCCCGCAATTTTTCCGGATCAAGGATCCGCTTGGTGGTAGAAGAGATATACTGATAACCCGGATATTTTTGACGAAGATACTGTTCCAGCACCGGCGTGTTGACCAGCACCTGATTCATCCCGTTATCGGCAAGACGCATGATCAGATTACAATAGGTATCCTGAAGATGTTCCTCCGTCAGCAGAGAATTGGTCCAGGTAAAACGCACGGGAACCCTCTTTGCATTATAACTGCCAAGAATCTTCACCATGTCATTCTTCGTTGTAAACCCGAGGACCGTTCTGCCGCCATTCCAGATTGCTCCCGGAAAGGTTCCGTACACGCTTCCGATGCGATACCCGTCATGAAAGCATTCCGGATACTTTTCCATCAGATCGATCAGAATATGATTGAGACTCCGAAAATAGCAGAATCCCGGCAGGTGCCAATACACAGTTTTTGCCATGGAAAAACTCCTTTCTTTTTACGGCCACTTGGACGGACGGGGCTTGCTGACATTAATTACACCCGCCCTCACCAGATTGTTGATCAATAGCAGTCTTGTCTCACCGATACATTCCGGCTTCAACATAAATGTACAGTAGGTATCGATCAGGGAAAACAGGTTTGCCGTCCTTCCTTCAATCTTAAAGTTTGTAATGCCCATGGGAATATATTTTTCCCAGATGTCATCCGGCTTTACGAAGGTTGGATAATCCTGAATGGTATACAGACAGTTCTTATCCCCGTATTCACAATGCCAGGGGATAATGGGAATCTGCTTATCCGGAGGCATCTTACGATTCTTTAAGGCTATGCGCTGGTTTTTGGCGATATTCTTATAATGATCGCCTCTGCGTGGACAGCCCGGAACACATACGGCATTGACCAGGATCTCCAGCTTCTCCGGTCTCTTCAGCTGACTAAGCAGATCGAATCGGTTATTCAGATTATAGTCAAGCACTACATACTGATAATCTTTTTCCAGTTCTTCGTTCAAAGCTTCCACATCTTTGATCTCTTTGCAGGTGGAGCTGTTCAGCTTATAGGATGGATATTTCTCACGAATATACTTCTCCAAAACAGGAGAAAAGATCATCACCTCATTCATCCCGTTGTCTGCGACCTGCATACAGAAATTACAGTAGGGATCATCCAGATCATTTTCCGTTAACAGCGGGTTGGTATAAGTATACCGTATGGGGATTCCCTGATCGTTGATGTTTTTTATCACCATGCGGATAAACTTCTCATCACACTGGTCATGATTGCTGAGCCTTCCGCCATTCCAAAGAGACATGGGAAATTCCCCAAAACAGGATCCGATCTCCACATCCCGAAAATACTCGGGATGCTGCTTAAGCAGACTGATCCAGAACATATTCAGTGGATAATTATAGCGTAACCCGGGCAGGTGAAATCTTGCTGTTGCCATATTTATTTTACTCCTTTTTCTGTACCTTTCAGTTCTTCAGCTGTGATACGTCTGTAGGTAAAAAGCTTAAAGACTGCCTTCACGGGATTCTCTCTCTTTTCCTCATCGGTTGCATACATTCCTATGGTGCAGCCCACAAATCCGCCGGCCACTTCTGTGGAGAGGGCACAGATATCAATTCCCGACGCCACCGGCTTTACCTGCTTCCCTGCGCCCATCAGGAGAGTTGCTTTTGTCCCTACCACCTGTATCACCAGCGAGACGAGATTTTCCGGCAGAAATTCGGAGGCAATCACCTCTTCCTCTCCGTTCCTGCACAGGATCACATACCCCCGCAGTCCCGCATATTCAAGGCGCAGGTGGAATTCATTGCTCTGTAAAAGAACGATTCCTGCTTTTGCCCCCTCAAAAAGTGTGGAAGTATCAAGCACCGCAGATGCTTCAAAAACATGAGAGTCCTGACGGATTCCCACAAAGGAGGGGCTCTTTTCCTCCGTCATTTTAATGTTCTGACAGGTCATCACAAGTCCCACACCGGGAACCGGCATAACCGCCCCTTCCATAGGATTTCTCAGGAATAAAAATTCCGGTCCCAACTTCTCCATCTGTGTAAATTTGTAAAGTCTGTTACATCCCGGTATGACAGCCCCCTCCTCCGGCAGCCATTCCGGAAGATCGATCTTCAGTTCATCGGATAAAATGCCAAGGCCCGGATTGACAACGGGCCAGCCGTTTTCCCAGATCACTCTGGCTAAAAAGGTTTCCCTTCCCATCGTTGTATAGCCGCCCGCCGGACGCACCGCCAGCATCACCATATACCATTCTCCTTTTGAAGTCCGGAAGAGATCCGCATGTCCCACATACTTAATGGGATAGCGAACCCCCAGATGTCTGTGGGTAAAGATGGGGTTGCAGAAATGATTCTCATAAGGTCCGAAGACATCACGGCTTCTTGCCACGCTGACGGCATGCTCCGGTCCTGTGCCGCCCTCCGCATGAATGATATAATAGTAGTCACCAATTTTGTATAAATGAGGCCCCTCCGGCCAATGTACACCGCGAAGCGCACCGTTCCATACATTATACACTTCACCGGTAAGCTTAAAGGTATTCAGGTCAAGCTCCTGAATCCAGATATAGTAATCACCGTCATAGCGGCAGCCCTCCGGATTGGGATGGGTTCCGATATAATAGCATTTCCCGTCATCATCAAAGAAAAGACTGGGATCAATGCCGTCTGCCCCCTCCAGATAATGGGGCTCTGACCAGGGACCTGCCGGGTCTGTTGCCGTCACCACAAAATTTCCGCCATAGGAGACATTGGTGCAGATCACGTAAAAGGTTCCCTCGTGATAGCGGATGGTAGGGGCAAAAAGTCCTCTGGAATGTCCGGTTTCACCAAGCGGTAACTGGGACGCACGGTCCATCACATTGCCGATCTGCTCCCAGTGGGCTAGGTCTTTGCTGTGCATGATGGGCAGTCCCGGAAAATAGGCAAAAGATGAATTCACCAGATAGTAATCCTCCCCCACCGTGCAGATAGACGGATCTGGATAAAAGCCTGCCAAAATCGGGTTTTTTGCTGTTACTGACATATGTATTCTCCTTTCAATCAATTCGGTCTGCTGACGATGATCTCATTGCCTCTTGCACAGACCTTCACTTTGTTATCCTTTAATGCTAAATCCTGCAGCAGTTTTTCCGGAATCTGAAGTCTCCCTGCCCTGTCGAGCACCACATATTCATCCTGAGTTTCCTCTGTAAGGAAGCTGACTCCGCTCTCTCTGACACGGTCCGCATACTGCTCCTTTAACACTCTCTCACTGCTGATCTTTCCGTCCCTGATGGCAACCACACGATTTACCTTTTTGGAAAGCTCCATGTCATGGGTCACGATCAGGATTGTCTGTCCGTTCTTATTTAGATCCGAAAACAGATCAAAAATATAATCCGCTGTTTTCCTGTCAACACTTCCGGTTGGCTCGTCCGCCAGAAGAAGCTTTGGTGAGTTTGCCAGTGCGATGGCGATGGCAATTCTCTGCTGCTCGCCGCCGGAAAGCATATTCATCCGGCTGTTTTTTCTGTTCGGCAGTCCTACCGTCTCCAGTAATGCAAGAGCTCGCTCCCTCTTCTTAGATGTGCCTGAAATCTGCATGGGAAGCATGATATTCTCAAGCGCCGAAAGATAGGGAAGCATATTTCTTCCGTTGTTCTGCCAGACAAAACCTACCGTTTTCTGTTTATATTCTACCAGTTCCTTTTCCGACATGGTAAACAAATTTTTTCCATCCACAAAAAGTGTCCCGGCACTTGGTCTGTCAAGTCCGCCTATCATATTAAGGAATGTGGATTTTCCGCTTCCGCTGTTGCCGATAATGGCTGTCAGTTCACCTTCCGAAACCTGAAGGTCAAGCCCCTGGAGTGCCAGCACCTCCGTAATTTTTGTTTTATATATTTTTACCAGCCCTTCTGCCAGTATCATTGATTTTGATTCCATCTGTTCAGCCATTGATCTGTTCTCCGTTTTCCAGTTCGATGAGCATCTGCGCCGCACCCATAAGTCCGGCATCATGGGTAGTCATCAGCACAGTGACTCCCTCCTGCTCCGACATTTTCTGAAACAGTTCCGTGACAGCCGCCGCCATGGCGCTGTCAAGCTCCGCTGTAGGCTCATCCGCAAGCAAAAGTCTCGGACGGGGTGCCAGTGCCTTGGCAATGGCAACTCTCTGCTGCTCGCCGCCGGAAAGTTCCGAAGGCATATGCTCCTTCCGTCCGAGGAGCCCTACCAGCTTAAGACACTCCTGCGCTCTGCTGCTCAATGTCTTTTCATTTTTTTCTCCTGCAAGACGCATGGAAAATTCCACATTCTGCTGCACGGATAAAGAGGGAATCAGCGAAACGGACTGAAATACAAACCCAAATTCCCTCCTGCGAAGGTTCTCTCTCTCTCTTTCAGATAATTCGCCGATTTTTCTTCCGTCATAAAAGATTTCACCCTCCGTGGGATCGTCCAGCGTTCCGATCAGATTCATCAGCGTGGTTTTGCCGGAGCCGGACCGCCCCTTCAGGATTACAAAAGTTCCCTCGGGGATCTCCACACTGATATCGTTAAGTGCCCGAAACTCACCGCCCGGAACAGGAAACACACGGCTTACATTCTTCACCGTGATCAGATTTTTCTTTTCTCTGTTTACACTCTCAAACCTATCCATTATTCTTCTCCAAGCTTAAGCGCCTTTGTAATATTCATTCGCTGCAAAATACCGATCAGAACGAACAGACAGATCAACATAGCGCCGGCGATCACACCGTAGAGCCTTATCATATCTGCGCTGTTTACGATCATTCTCATGGGAAGCGACTGATCCTCTGAGGCATAAGCATACTGCAAAACAGGAATAAACAGATGTGAGGTCAGATTGCCGATAAGAGCACCCGCCACACAGGAAAACACACCACAGAAGAGCTGCTCGCTAAAAAGCATCAGAATCAGCTCACTTTTATGGAAACCGCTTGCCCGAAGGACACCAAACACCAGCTCTCTCTCCTTCACCGACATGACAAAGTAGATCAGATAACCAACTACACAGAGAAGAATGGTCACCACAAATCCCAGTGTCAGGACACCATTGGTTCCCTGCAAAAGAGGATCCTGAAGCACACCCCTGATATCCTGTTGCTTATTCATATACTTCCTGATCTGCATATGGTTCTCCTCAATAAACTGATTCACCATGGCAGGATCATACTGATCTCCGGCTTTCATCCAGATCTCATAAGGAAGTCCTTCCCAATATTTTCGTAACACATCATAATGCGTTACAATCAGATATCCTTCACTGGCATGGGCAGTCATATCCGCGTCCAGTTCACTTCTCGTTGTCGCAAAGCCGGGCCAGTAATCAACAAAATCAACAATCCTGCCATTTGCCTCCTTACCCGATGAAGAGCAATAGAAAATGGAATCTCCGATTTCATATCCATACTTCGTCTTAAAATTACTTGACACGATCACTCCGTCAGGCACCACCGCAAGTTCATTCAGATAGGTGTAATACGACTTTTCGTTTAAACCCTCTGAAAGGGAAGTGATAGAACCGAACTCCTTCGTATGGATTCCCATCACCGTTGTTATCTGTCTGTCGTTTTTACCCTCTTTATAATATGCTGTATCATCATAATAAACACGGGTACAATCCTGCACAAATTCTGCTGTCATATATTTCTGGTAATCCGGCTCGATATAGGAGCCCGTTGCAATACCGCTCTCGTCCTTAACCGGTGTCCATTTTTCCAGGATAATGATATCAGTTCCATCAAGATATTCCCTGTTTTCAAGTGCATTGTCCAGAATAGTTCTTGCCACAATAGCGTGATACATACCAAGTGAAATGGTCATGATCAGAAACAGCATGATCATCTGCTGCTTTCCCGCATTTTTACGGTTTTCCATAAAAGAAATATAGCCGGCAGGTCCCAGCCTTTTTTTACTGATCATATAGATCAGCTGAACAAACAGTGGCTGCAGACGAAGATACAAAAGCCCCGCTCCCAGGATAAAAAGAGAGGAACTGATATACAAAAGAGGATCCAGACTCTTTCCCGACAGTACGGTATTACTGACTGCGGACATATCCTTGTGAAAGCTGTAATAGCCATATAAGGATACCGCAAGCAGAATAACATCCAAAAACAGCTTCTGCCACAAGGGCTTTTTATTTGCACTCTTTTTCTGCTTCAGATTTACGATCGTAATACCGCTGTGAGGTATGGCCGGCACCGTCAGGCAAAGGAGCGCAAACCCCATACCTGACAGTGCATACAGAAATCCCTGCCTGTTAAAAGTTACGGGAAGTGAATTTTCACTGCTGAAGGAAAGAAAATTTCTGGTAGCACCGAGCACCGAGGCAAAACCTCTCCCAAGGAATATGCCGATAATTCCTCCTGTAACGACAAGCAGCAGATTCTGATACAGATACAGTAAAAATATCTGTCGTCTGTAGCTTCCGCGGCTTTTGATTACGGAGATTTCATTCTTCTCCATCTCGTACATCTGATTGGAGATCATGAAAAGAAAAGCTGCTAGCATAATCAGCACCGGAATCTGCAGAATCCGCAAGGTCCCTGCGATTCTTGTCTGCTTCCCCATGTATTTCTCCAAAACATTCATATAGACCGGCTTCTTAAATACACTTCGGTAACCGCTCTTTTCCGTCATATACTTTGTATTTTCATATAGCTCCGGCACCTGTTCACAGGAAATATCCTCATAGGAAAACAACTGGTAATAATTACAGGTAATATTATATTTTCCAACACGTTCTCCCATAAAGACCGATCGGAAATGATCCTCCCGCATAAAGCAGGTGCCCAGAAGATCAAGTTTATCGATCTGCCAATAATAGTCATCATTTTGGGAGGTATCAAACACGCCCTTGATAAAGACACGGATCGGTTTCCCGTTTTTGTCAAGAACATTGGAAAGGCTTAAGGTTTCTCCCAGCAAAAGATCCTTCTCGATCAGACAGGTCTCATCCACCAGCACCTCATAAGCGCCGTCCTTTGTCATGCCCTCCTGTGAGAAATCCTCCCCGTATCTGATTGTAACATGATCCTCAAGCCCGGACATGGTTCCCAGTCTGAGATTCTCTCCGCTCAAATCGGGACGGCTCCTGTAAGACACAATCTCCGAAGCAGTCAGCGAATAATAAGAAATCGTCTGAAGTCCCTTCACCCCCATGGCGTCATTCAGTCCCGCCAGAAATGCTTCCATATTTTTGATTGTTTCTCCCTTTTTATCCTTCTTGGAAAAAGTGACAAGAGTATTCATCGAGGGCCAGATTCCCTGCTCGGAAAGGCAGTCATCAAATTCATCCTGCAGCATTCTGTCGTAGGCTGCCTGCGCATAGAGCGGAAAGCTTACAAGCGTTCCTACAAGCAGTGTAATACCCAAAAGCAGACAGAGATTCATCCACTTTTTATGCCACATCTTTTGAAGCATTAATCCAAACATATCTCCATCCCTTCCTTAAGACCTGCTGCCGCCCAGAAGTTCGATAGGTCACTGCCTCCCGGCACAAAACTCACATAGGAAATACCATCCTCACTCTTCACACGGACATAATAACTGCCATCTTTTTGCTTTACGGCTGTCTTCGGCACCAAAATCACATCCTCCATCACTCTCACATCTGTCTCTACCGTAAACCGGTTTCGATACCAGCCCGATCCGCTCATCTGACCACTGCCGGACATAAGGATGCTCTCAACTTCCTCCGGATCTATGGAGATCAGTGCATAACCTGTGGCAAGCTCACTGCTCAGACTCATGCCATTCACCGTCACTACCTCACCTTCCACGGTATGGTTCATTGCGGAAAGATCCTTGTATGTAATGGTAACTTTATTGCCATAGGTAAGACGGTTCTGATCGTCCTCCACGAGGATATAACACCGTTCGGATCCGCACAGTTCCACCACCTGTTCCCCATAGCCGATCAGATCACCTGCTTCCCTCTCGGTCATCCTCATCACCATTCCGTCGCAGGAAGCCTTAAGCTCGACCACCCCTGCGTATAGCTGCAGTTCGTCCAGGTCCTTCTGCAGCTTTTGAATAGACTGATTTCTGGCACGGATTGCCCGCTCCCGCTGATAATTGATCTCCTCCGAATAATCCTTGCTTTTTTCTTCAATGAGTTCTGAAAGCCGCTCCTGTTCGCGCTCTATCTTTCTTTTTAGTCTGTTGACCTCTACCTCATCCGGTATCACTTCCACCTTTGCCAGCACCTGATCCTTTTTCACCGGCTCGTACTCACTGACGCAGAGTTCCTTCAAGTAACAGGTTCCCGTCTTTGCCGGATTTTTAATCCACTCCGATGTGGGATAAAAGAGATATCCCGACTCACTGAATTCTCCGCATACTCTGCCCCTCTGAAGTGTCTTTGTGGCTTTTCCCTTTTCCGGTGTACTGTCCGAGAGTACCATGTCACCCGCTTTCAATCCCTCCAGAATTTCCGCATACATCCCGTCTCTCATTCCGATCTTTACCTCTGTATGCAGTGTTTCTCCCTCTTCATAGACATTGACAAAGTAGGCAGATCCTTCCTTCTTCACCGCATCCTTGGGTACACAGAGAACATCTTCTCTTTTCTCATTAACCACCACGATGACAGCATACTGTCCTATCGAGATTGCATCCGGATCCACCGGATAAAAGGAAGAATAAACTGTACCGTTTTTTGCCTGAAGTCTTTGATACTCTGTCTTGTCAATAATCTCAGGCATCACCTCGGTCCGCACGCCATCTACGATTGCATAGATATCCTCCGCCTTCTGAATGGTGCTCTGATTAATAAATTCCGTCCTCAGCTGCTTCTTTGAAAGATCACCAACAGCTGCCACCTTTGTACCCTGGGTTATGGTATCTCCCGAATAGTACAAGCCGGATGCTACCACATGGCCTGAACTTCCTGCCGTGACCACCACATTCTCTCTCTCTGCCGCAAGAAGCTGTATAAGCTTTTCGTTATGGGTTTTCGTCAGTGCATGGGTCGTTTCAAGCTCATTTATCTGTTCTTCGATTCTTCTTCTTTCAAGGGCTGCTTTTTTGTATATTCCCTCCAAAGGAAGAACGCCTTTTTCAAAGCCACTATAATAAGGACTTTCCTCATCCGGTCCGTCTGAAAGCACAGCGATATAATCGGTACCTGTTTGAGCTTCCTTCTTTTTTGCCTCGGTCAGGTCCTGGATAAAATCCGCAATGCTTTCACCGTAGCTGCGTTCTTCCTCATCAATTGCTTCCTGCATATCCTCTATTTTTTTGTCAATCTCCTCCGTATTTCCATACAGAAGCACATCCCCCTCATTCACTGTCTCTCCCGGAAGCTTTCCATATCCCCCAAAAGCCTGCTTTGTCTCATAGCCGTATTCTTCTACAGAGGGACATACAAGTGCAGAATAAACCTCGGCATCATAGAGTGTACGGTATGATGCCACATCGTAAGCAGGAATTCCCACAACCGGATCTACAAGCTCCTCATCTCCGGATGCTTTGCCTGTCTTTACCGTATTATTGTTTTCTCCACAGCCGGCAAACATAGATACCACAACGAGAAGTATGATCCACTTCATTTTTTTCCCGGTTCCAAGTTGTCTCTTCATTTCTTTACTACCATTTCTCCCTCCGAAAGTCCCTCAAGGATCTCCGTCCGGTCATTTCCTTCCAATCCTGTCTTGACAAAACGCACTGCTTTCATCCCTTCTTCGTCCCGTACATACACATATTTCTCATCTCCTGCAATATGAATACAGCCATTCGGAAGAGACAGTACATACTCTTTTGTCTCGATCGGTATCGTCAGTGTTCCCTTCGTTCCCACGCTGAGAATACCCGTCTCCGGTTCCGAAAGGATTTCAAAATACTGTTTTTCTCCCCACTCGCTGATCCGGCAAGGCTTCAGCTCATAATCTCCTGTTGCGTCGCCATAGGTGACCCTCATTTGATATATGGTATCCTCCGATATCTCTTCAAAAAGCTCCGGGCTCTCCGCCACAAAATATCCGTCGGACTCATCCACCACTGTCATGATTACCTGATCTTTTTTCGTTGTGGAACCCTCAAGCCCATCCTCAATGCTGTACACCATCCCGTCTATGGCCGCATAAACCCTGCTCTGTAAAAGCTCTTCTTTCAGCTTTTCAAGTTCCTGCCTGTCAAAGGAAAGCGCATCCTCAATATCCTCTCTCTGATACCGGTATTCCTTTTTCACTTCCTTCTCCCGCTTCTGATAAGCTAAGAGTTCCTCTTCCGTTTCAAGTCCGGAGCCATATACAAAGCTATAATAGGTATCATCTAAAGAAAGCTTTTCCTGCTCATCAATATAGGTAAGCTTTAGTTCATTCAGGTCAATCTGATAGGAAAGGTTCTCAATTCTCTCCTCCAGATTATTGTCATCCAGACAAAGAAGTACATCCCCCTTCTTAACCCTGTCACCCTCCTGGACGCACACCTTTTCTATCCGTCTTCCTCCGCTTGACAGTGTGACCTCCTGCTGGTCAGCCTGAATGTATTCACAATTGATATCCCTGACCAGGCTCACATCCCCTCTCTCACACTCTGCCATCACATACTCTATGGTTGAATCCTGTGTATCTACGATCACAAGCGCATCTTCTTCCTGCTGTGCACAGCCGGCAAGGAAAAAAAGAAGAATTCCCTCTGCCGCTATGAAATTTCTGATTCTTCTGCTTTTCCTCACAGACTTATCCTGCCTTTCTTTTATGTACTAAAGTGGGATGATGCCCGGAAAACATCATCCCACTTTGATTATGACTGAAATTCAGCTAATCCGTTATTTTACTGATTAGCTTCATCTACATAAGCCTTCCATGTATCTCTGATTGCTTCGACCTGTTCGGATACAACACAGTTAGGCGTGATATTCCATACAAAGTCAGATCCAAGACTCAGATTAGGGATCAGACCGTGGAATGCAACTGTACCGTGATCAGGGCTCATCATCATTGTGATGGTCTCATCTACAGCTCTGGAATCAAATATGCCGGCACGTGCATTGGAGAGATCCATGTAATCTTCATAGCCTGCGGGCTGATCTGTGTAAAGGTTCCAAGCAAAAGCAATTTTCCATGCCTTCTCTTCGTCGTAGCATGCAGGGATTGCAACAGGGTTGTTGCTCCATACGTTGATATAGGTATCACCCTGAGGTCCCTTAGGGAACATTACAAAACCAACTTCGTCTTCCATATCCTGCAAGAAATTACCGGGTGTACCGCAATACTCGTCGTCTACCATGAATGCAGCCTGTCCGTTGACAAACTCTTCCTTGTAGTAATCCCACTCAGCGCCTTCGGGATCATGCTGGTCATATTTGTTAAACATGTCAACTGTCCACTCAAGAGCTTCCAGTGTTTCAGCACTTTCCAGATTATAGAAATAGCCGTTTGCATCCTTGCCTATATAGGAACCATTGTTGGAGAAGACAGCCGCAGTTGTCATATTTCCTTCGTTTACAGTCAGACCGTAAACATCAACGACACCGTCGTTATCGGTATCACGGTGAACGGTATTCATCAGCTCATCGAATTTATCCCAGGTCCATGTACCGTCTGCCTGCATGTCATAAATGCTTTCCGGATCGATACCTGCCTCTGTCAGCAGTCTCTTGTTAAAGTAAACACCGGTACGTGCTTCTGAGTAACCGGCATACATTGCGTAGATGGCATCACCCTTTGAATACTGCTCATGGAGCTTATTTCTGGTAAACTTCGCATCACTGAAGTCCAGACAGTCCAGAGTGGACAAATCATACATAAGTCCTGTTGCCATAGCAGATGTGATAGCCGGATCATCACGGAGAATAAATGCATAATACTCATCACCGCCTGTTGTAGCATAGTCTACAAAGTCTGCAGGAGTGGAACTCCAGTCGGAAATTGCCGTCTGCTTAATGGTGAAGTTGTAGGTTTCCTGGATCCATTCACGATACTCATCGCGAGCTTCCTCATAATCATTGGTAGGTTCTGCGGGATCACCTGACCACCAGTCACGAATAATAATCTCAATACCGCCAAGATCGATGGGATCTCCATTCTCATCTGTGATTACGGTATAAGGACTTACTTCCTCTTCTTCCTCTGCTTCAGCTTCTGCCTCAGGTTCAGCTTCCTCTTCCGCATCTGCTGTTTCTGTGTTATCTGCCTCGGGAGCCGGTGCAGAAGTTTCAGCGCCACCGCCACAGCCCGTCATGGTAACTGCTGCTACGGAAGCCAGAGCAACGATTCTCTTTACAACACGATTTTTCATTTTTTACCCTCCACATTATTTTTTAAAACATTTATTCCATAAACCGGAGCATGCGGTTTTCCGGTAATCACATGCTTCGGTTATATGCATTATTTACATTTTAATACCGGAATTGCTGATACTTTCGACAAATGCCCTCTGCGCAAACAGATACAGAATAATCAGGGGAACAATGATCATCAGCGTACCGGTTGCCAGAATACAGTTTGAATATGCGATGGAAACGGTTGTCAGGGTTCCCGTCAGTCTCTGGATATATGCACCAAGGCTGTCAACAAGCCTTGCCAGTCCTGTACTTACCAGGCTCGTAGTTCCCAGGAACATCTTGGAATAAAAACCGTCTGTCCACTGCCATACAAAGGCAAACAGGAAACAGGATGTCAGAATCGGCTTTGCCTCCGGAAGCATAATACGTACAAATGTCTTTAAGGTTCCGCATCCGTCCACATAAGCCGCTTCCTCCATATCAACCGGTATATTGCGGAAAAACTGTCTGATCAGGAAAATATATAAACCGTTTTTCAGTCCCATGCATCCACCGCTCATCAGGTAGTACGGAAGCACGGATCCCCTCAGGTTTATGGTCTCTCCCTTGATCAATTTAAAAATTCCAAACACATCGAAGAATCGGAAGTGCAAAAACAGGGAGCTCGAAATTGTCTGGGGCGGGATCAGAATCACCATGATCACGCAGGCAAACCAGAATTTCTTTAACGGAAAATTGAATCTGGCAAACCCATAACCCACCAGGGTACACACTGCTATCTGCAATACGGCGATAGTAAGGGAGATCACAAAGGAATTGACAATTGCCTTACTGTAATTCATCAGCTCCGCAGCAAGCAGATAGTTTTCCGTTGTAAAATGTTCCGGTATTGATACGACTATGGGATTATACAAATCCTCCTCTGTCATAAAGCTGACGGAAATCTTATTCAGGATAGGCTGCAGGATCAGAAAGCACATACCGAAGAGAAGAATAAACCTGCAAATGCTGACACCCGTATTCATCATTTTCTTTTTCAGCAGATATCCTCCTGATAATCTGTTTCTCTCCCAAAAGCTTTTCTTTTCTTTTGCTTTTGCGTTAGTCATAGTAGTATACCCCCCTTGAAATGATCACAGAACTGAGTCCGATAAAGGCAAGGATCAGAACAAAATAAACCCAGCTCATAGCACTGGCCAGTCCGTATTTCATCTGGGAGATCATAACATCCTGAATTTTCTCAATGACCTCGTTATCCGAACGCATACAAAAGTCGATAACAGTATAAATCCAGTTTACCAGGAACAGAGAACTGATCATGGGGAAGGTGATCTTCCAAAGGCTTTCCCATTTGGTACATCCCTCAATCTCCGCCGCTTCATACATACTGGACGAGATGGTCTGCAGTCCCGAAAGGAAAATGATGATCTGGATACCGGAAGCAATCGCCACATCATAAATATTGTCAATGATCTCGAACACCTTTTCAAAAGCTCTAACACCAACACCTGCCGTGCGCAGGATATTTTCAAGTGCTGCCGTGATACTTACATTGGAAGCAGTCTGCTCAATCGTTTGTTCCAGGGCAGCCATCAGCTGATTGTCTGTCTCAAGTCCCAGGATGACACCGGAGGATAAGATAACCGGCAGAAAGAAAATGGCTCTCACCAATGCTCTTCCTTTGAATTTCTGATTCAGGATCAGAGCAACAAAGAAGCTGAACACGATAATCGCAAGTGAGTAGATCATCATTCTGGTAATCTCTTCCACAAGAAGTCTGTTGTATTCCGGATCTACGGTAAAAGCGTAGATATAATTGTCGATTCCCTGAAAAACAGGATTAAAGCTTGCCGCTCCCAATTCGACATTACAGAAGCTCATCCAGAGCGACTGCATCAGGGGTTTGAACATAAACACAAGGAACCCGAGAATAAACGGTGAAATAAACAGATATCCCGATATTGCTTTCCGCTTTTGAAGACCTGCCAATTTGTTTTTCTGTTTTTTCATAATTGCTATCCTTTCACCTAAAACTTTCTGATGATTCTCTACCGAATCACAATATAATCTCTGGCGGGAACATTAACACCGTCCTGTGTCACATCATTGTATCCATAGTTCACATATACCCTTGTGCCGTCCGCATATTCAGTACAGGAAAGTTCAGATGTAATATTTTTGTGTCCTGTCATTTCCTGATTAAAAGTATGTCCCAGCTCTTCATTATATCTGCTATATATGGAGATCACTCTGTCACGGGCAGATGCGTATTCTGATCCGTAATATTCCGTATACAGTGTCTTCTGTAAGGCAAAGGGGCTCTCATCCATCAGTGAGAAGGAAAGACCTGCTCCGTATTCTGCACTGTAAAGCAGTTCATCCTGCTCATTTCCACAGATGTTAAGTGGCTCTCCCGTATAATTGATATATCCGTGCAGTGCCAGCTGATAGAAAGGAATACATTCATCCAATATGGTATATTCACTTCCCCTAAGATCCATGTTGGTGATCATGTCGGTATAAGGCATTGCATAATCATTACCCATGTTGATCATAATCTTCATACCCGAATCATCCGCTGCCTTAAGCTGCGCTTCTTGCAAATTCAGCACAGACTCTCTGGAGTGTGTGTTCTTTCTGTAATAATCAGCGGACAAATCATTTCCATTATCCTCGAAAGCTGCTCCTGCACTATATTTCTCTGCTGTCTTTAGCAGATTGTCTGCCATCTTCTGTGCCAGATCCGTATGTAACAGGAAATAAGAGTCAAGATCATCTCTCTGCGCGAAAGTAATGGCACTGTACTCATAGAGCTCTGCTCTCTCCTTGCTGATCAGCTTTGCAGCATCTCTGTAAGAGAAGAAACCGTTTAACAGATTGCTGTCATATGCATACTGGGTTATACCATTTAAGTAAACATCTACTCCCAGTTCATTTCCTGTCTCGATCAGCTGTTTTAGATCCTTTTTACTTCCAAGGGAACTAATCGGCTTTGCCTTCTTTAAGAGCTTCTGCTTCACGCCACCGTTACACCATCCGATCATCTTGACTGACATGTTCTTAAGTCCGGCATCTGTCAGATCCGTGATCATATTCTCGGTCTCCTCATAGGTTGTAAGAGGTAAAGGTCTTGAAACCGGTATACCAAGGATCTGTTTCACCTTGTCAACTGCTCCGACGACTTCAATGCTGACAGGTGCATCCGTATCCTGATTCAGTGTCAGATAATCGCCATAAACTTCTTTCAGATATTCACCGTAATTCTTGGCCATATCAACATAATCGCCGGAATCCACAAAACGATATCTCTGTGTGATATTTTCATCCGGAAGCTTATCCACATATTCATAGATATCACTGTTTGCAATATCACCTACATCATATTTTTCCCTCTGACTCAGACGATACATGGCATTCACATAATTGTAGCTGTTGTTCTTTCCGCTGATATCAGCCTGAATAGCTGCGTAGGATCTTCCATTCTCCAGTACACAGAGGAACGAAGCAGCCTCTCTGGCAATACCGTAAACATTATAGTAAGTTTCCGTATTGTGTACCACCGCATCTCTCGTCACACACATATCCCAGCCATACATGCTTGCGTAATAACTGTTCTGAGAGGTTTTGCCGTTGTTAAAGTGAATGGTGGCACCTCCGCCTTCGGGTACCAGCACATATCCTGTCTCATCCGTTCCGCCCGCACCGAAATAGGGAAGCGGTGTAATGCTGTACATAGGATATTCCGATTTATACATAAGCTCATTCATGGGAATCTCCACTACAAGATCATCCCCGTCGAGCCGGTAGAGAACTGTCACGTTGAATACCGGATTGTCAGAGCTTTTGGAGGAATTGTCATATTCCTTATCTGCCAGATAATCCTCATAAGTGTATCCGGCATCTGCAAATATCTCTTCCATCTTTTTGCGGACATTTTCCTTTGTGGTATCTCTCAGTACATAAATAACTTCATCCGCAATAATGGGATAATCGGCAAGGAGTTCTTCCTTATTATCTTTCTTTCCGAGCTTATTGATGTTGTATTTCTTATAGTACTGCTGTACCAGATTCTTGCCGTCCGTATCCATCTTTTCCGTCCAGGCATCAAACTGCTCCTTTGTGGTGACCGGCGGAATCACATATTCCTTTTCCACCTTACCTAAAGAATACTGGACCTTTACGAAGTCATCTCCGCTCTCAATCTCATAAATACCGTTTTTGACACTGTACTCATAAGAGTTATAGGTAACCTCAAGTCCCGATGTTACAGCATAGGACATGAGCAGGGTAGAGCGCAGCTTGTTCTTTTCCTCGGGTAACGCCAAAGAATCATTTTCCGCATCTTCAGGGTTGGAATACCAGATCTGTCCGCTGCTTTTATCAAGCACCGTAAACTGCGTTGTTTCGGGATCCATGGTAAACAGAAGGGAATCATTTTCCATCACCACATCCTGATCTGACTGATCAAATGTGTGGATGGGAATGATTTCTTCCTCTTCTTCCTTGTTCTGATAATTTATGATCACGAAAATACCAATGCCGATCACCATACACAGCACAGCCGGAAAGATCAGGCTTTTTAAGGTGGCGATCCGTGCATTCCTACGTTCCGTTTTTATTTCATTACTTACCGGTCTTCTTCTCATTCTCTTGCTCCCAGTCTGTTATTTGTATCACCCTTCGGCACTATAGTCGAAACAGTAATTCTTTCCCCAAAGAAATAAAATAAGCTACACCCTGTGATATCATACTGAAGAATATCATCAGAATAAAAATCATTACCAGCATGGCAAACAGTGTTGCTACAGTGAACAGCAGATTTTTTCCTGCCGAATACTCGTGAATCTGTCCCATAGCTACTACGATCAGTATCGCAGCATACATGAGACTGAGCATACTGAGCACCGAATAAAATTCCGCTTCGTCCACTGTGACAAAATTACTGAAGATCATCAGCGGAAACTGTATCAGCGGATAGGGAGTCAGCGCATAACAGGTTGCCATATATACCTGCCCCAGCCGTCCTTTGCCGTCAAACAGCGTAGTCAGAGCCCAGTTTCCCACAACCCAAAGAATAAAAGGGAACAGTACACTGGCAATATAGAGGAAAATATTCAAGCCCTCCCAATATACCGTCATGAAAATAAAGCTTGTGTAACGCAGCTTCAGCACACGCATCAGTAATGTGGCGAACAAGATGGTGTTGGCTGCTGCATAGGTTCCTCTTTTTTCATGAGTCAGATCCCAGAATCCGTCCAGAGGATGGGATATACAGTACAGAGAAAACTTCAGTGAGTCTATGTATTTCCGATATTTTTCATTTTTCATAATTTTAACACTCATACGCCTGCTCTATTTTCTCCTTGTGAAAAATTCATCAGTATCAATCTCATGCTTGATTGCTCTGACCTTTCCGATCGTCATCGGTATCAGGAAAAGTGCAAGAATGACGATCACGATGATCACAATATGTTCCTCTACCCACTCTTTTCGATATTGCTTATATGCTTTAGAGTAATTCTCATCATCATACTTAAGCTCGAAATAATCCATAGCCTCGCGGTATCTCTCCTGACGAAGCAGCGACCTTCCGATACCGATGTAAGCAAAATCATAATTTCCGTTATATTTGATCACCTGCTCCCAGGATTCTCCGGAAGCGGTATAATCTCCCTGATCAAACTGATCGATGGCCTGATATACCAGTTTGCCGTATTCCGTAGGAATCATCAGCGTAACGGCCCCGTCAAGAGGATCCAGTATCATCAGATCATAACCGCTGTGCTCGATGGAGACAGGTCCTCTGAAGTATCCATCCATGTTTCCGGCACCACCGAATGCAAAAACCATATTTCCCTGATCATCGTATCCGAACACTCTTCCTCTGTTCTTGTCAAGGCAAACATAGATGTCGTTATCCAGAACCGTCACATCTGCAAGATAAGAATGTCCATCGTATCCGCCGGCATTGCCCATATAGAGATCTCCGATGATATTCCACTCACCGTTTCTGACCAGAATATCATTTCCCATCAGATTCAGCTTGCGGACCGCATCTGCTTCTCCCGTCTTAAGATCTGCATCCTCAGGTGCTCCGGTAACCACATAGATAAATCCTTCCTTGTCCATATACAGATTATCATACTCCGTGGGAACAAAGGACTCCATCCTTGCTCTCTGGGCCTGGGTGGCCAGCTTCTTCCACACGTAATCGGTCCAGTCAAAATCAACCGGGGTTGCACCGATAAATCCGGAAAAGGTTCCGTCATTTTCGTATTTTACAAGTCCCTTATTGATACCTGTTGCGATACAGTAGACACGTCCCGCCGTATCAATGACCAGCTTCTTTGGCTGAAATGCCAGCTCCGGATCTAACGTGTTATCAACGGGCTTCACAAACTCCATCATATAGTTGAGATCCTTGTCAAGCTTCACAATTCTCTGATTGCCCTGATCGGCTATAAAAAATTCTCCCTCCTCAGAGATTGCAATATCCGTTGGATTGCTAAAGGTAGTGGGACCTGTACCGCCCTGAAAACTGTCGATAGTACGAAGCACCTCCATGTTTTCCGTTCCGACACGCTTTAACTCAATAATCCTGTTGTTACCGCTGTCACAGATGTAAATATGATCATGATAGCAGTAAATACTCTGCGGATTCTTCATCTTTACATCAAGCTTTAAATCAGAAGAGGTAAACACCTTGCAGACGGAGTACAGATCCGGACCGTCCTGCACATCTCCCCAGTAATCATAAATATAGGTATAACTCGTATCTTCCGCATAAGCCGTCATGGGCACCATCAAAAGGATCAGAATACTCAAAAGACCTGCACTTATTTTTGCTATTTTTGTCCTCATACGCTTTCCTTTCCTGTTCTAGTCTTTCAGACCGGAGCTTGCCATGGTCTCCAGTATCTGGCTTTCCGATAAAACAAAGATAATAATGGGAACGACCATAACAACCACCAGCACCGCTGCACCCTGACCGGTTCTGGCAATACCGCCGCTTTGGATCTGCTGCAGTGCATATACCAGTGTTTTGCGCTCTTCCGAGTATATATATGTAGATGCCTTATTATTCCAAAGTGCCTGCACCGAGAAGATGATCAAGGTCATCCATGCGGGCTTTACATTCGGCATAACGATCGTTGTAAAAACCTTCCATTCACCGGCTCCGTCTATCTTGGCTGCCTCGATCAGTGAAGTGGGCAGACCCTCCATAAACTGCTTCATCAGGAACAGTCCCATGGGAGAAGCAAAGGCCGGAATAATGATGGCCCAGTAGGTATCGATCCATCCCAGCTTGTTTAAGATCAGATAGTTTGGGATCTGTGTCACATAGCCGGTAAACATCATAGCCACCGTAACGATCTTAAAGAAGGTTTTGTT
>CAMEIH010000045.1 GCA_945917985.1 uncultured Clostridium sp.
TTGAATAAAAGATTCTTTATAATTTTTCTAAAAAGTAAGTGTCAAAGACCCGAGAAAGATATTGGTTTAATATTTATCGCATAACAGTCGGTTAACATTGACGGAATGGTAAAATAAAGGTAAAATAAGTATATTAACAGACAAATATGTGTAAGAGAAAGAATTGTATATAAATTGCAGTGAGGGGAGTTCCTAATGAAAAGAAAAACTGACAATTTGGGAAATAAAGGTTTTACGCTGGTGGAACTGATTGTGGTCATGGTCATTCTTACTTTGCTGGCGGCAATCCTGGTGCCAAGTCTCCTTGGCTGGATCGATGAGGCGAAGGGAAAACAGTACATATTGAGTGCCAGAAGTATCTACATGTCAGCGCAGGCCATTGAATCGGAAAAGTATGCGGCATGGGACGGCACCAGCGCAAATGCGAATCATAACCTTTCCGATTCCGATAAAGCAAGGATTATGAGAATGGCAGATGTGGAAGGCGCCGAGATCATAAGCGTACAGTTTGAGAGCGATACACTGGGCGGCTCAGGAGCATCCTCCAATCATGGCTATTATACGATCGTGGGTATTACGGTCAGATATGAAAGCGTTACGGTCATTCTTGCCGATGGAATCTGGACAGTAATGCGTAATTGAAGCTTAGAGGAATCAGATTAGCGGTGCCGGCCGGCACCGCTAATGTGGTATTAAGTAAAGGAAGGTTACACTATGGCAAAATATCTGTATCAGGCCAGAGACAAGGACGGGAATCTTGAAACGGGAACCATGACGGCAGCTGACGAGGATGAGTTATACCGCAGTCTGAAGGAAAAAGGCAAATATCTGATCGATACCGAGGATGCGCTGGAGGGAAAGGTACATCACCAGCTGCCTGCACTGATGCTGTCTGAGTTTAACAGGGAGCTCGGGGATATGCTGGGAGCCGGAGTGACTCTGGTGCGTGCACTGACCATTCTTTCCCGGGAAGAAACCAGAAAGAAAAAAGAGCGTGAGATTCTTGCCCAGGTACTGAAAATGGTGCGTCAGGGAGATTCCGTTTCCGATGCCATGGAAAAACAGTGCGGCGCATTTCCTCTTTTGATGATCAATATGTACCGCGCGGCCGAGACAAGCGGAAGCCTGTCAGATACGGCAAAACGTCTGGCAGTTCATTATGAAAAGGAGCATCAGCTGAACACCAGAATAAAGGGAGCGACCACTTATCCAAAGATACTCTGCATCCTGGCGGTTGTTGTGGTTGTTTTTATCATGAGCTTCATATTGCCGCAGCTTTCTGAACTGTTTGATTCTCTCTCAAAGCTTCCGGCACCTACAAGAATCTTGTTTGGAATCAGCAATTTTGTGCAGAGTCATTTTAAGGCACTGCTCGCGGCAATCGTAATCCTCGTTGTGATCATCATCCTGCTTTCAAAGATGCCTGCAGTGAGATTGAAGAAGGATGAGTGGAAGCTGAAGCTGCCCATAGTGGGAAAACTCCTCAGCGTGATCTATACAGCGAGATTTGCCAGATGCTTAAGTTCTCTGTACTGTGCGGGAATCCCTATTGCAACTGCCATGCAGATCGTAAAGAGAACCATTGGGAATGTTTACATAGAAAGCCAGTTTGACAGAGCAGTCAGCCTTCTTCGGGGAGGTAAAAATTTGAGTGAAGCGGTAGAATCCATCAGGGGCTTTCGCGGAAAGCTTGCTTCCGTGATCAGAGTTGGTGAGGAAAGCGGTGATCTTGCCATGATGCTTGATTCTCTTGCAGATTCCTTTGACTATGAATCGGAGACTGCGGTAAACAGACTGATCAGTTATCTGGAGCCTGTTCTGATTATAGTAATGGCAGTGGTGATCGGCTTTATCATGGTAGCGGTTATTCTGCCGATTTATGATTCTTATTCCGCAATCGGTACAAATGTATATTATTAAAAGGGGTGGAAAAATTGGCTGCGATTTTATATTTATCGAATGAACTTGTGCAGGTCATAGAGGCCAAAGGAAAAGGAAAAACAGTATGTGTCCAGAACGTGTGGCAGGAGGAAGCACCGGAAGGCAGTATCATAAACGGCATCATTACGGATGAGGAGGCTTTTGTTGCGTGGATCCGGGATTTCTTTGTGAGGAACAAGCTTCCCAAAAAAGAAATTTCTCTGGTGGTTAACAGCAGCCAGTTTAATCATAAAGTATTGGAATTCCCGGGGTTTAAGGATGCGGATATCAAAAAAATGATTCCCAGGGAATTTTCGGAACACAGGACAGATAATACCCTGTTTACTTATTATGTTCTCGAAAAAGACAAAAACTCCAAAATGCAAAGTGTTTTTGCAACTGCAGTGGAAAAGGAGTTTCTGGTATCCTACATCAATCTTTTTAAGCAGGCCGGCATTGAGATCTCTTCCATTGATTCGGAGGTGGGAAGCCTGGTGCGCCTGTTTTCCAATTCCCCCGAGATACAGAATAAAACCTGTCTGATCCAGGTGTTGGACGGCAGGGAAGTGATCAGTATGCTGTTTGTGAAGGGAAGATATTATTATTCCCAGAAAAACAGGTTGCTCAGCCAGGATTTTCTTGAGGAGCTGCCGCAGGAACTTTTGTCTATCAGGGATAAGCTTTTCCAGTTTGTGACTTCACAGCAGATAAAAGAGCCTATTCAGACAATTTATCTGTGCGGAAAAGGCCAGAGTGAGCTTCGGAAAGTGATGGAAGATGACAAACTCTTTCTGGGAGAAAAGGTCATCTTTGTAGATAAGGCAGTTAAAAAGAAAAAAATTGAATTTATGTATCCGGTGGGAATTTTGCTTGGCAAAAACCAGGGTTCTACCTTTTTCAGACAGTTGCGGCAGGATCAGAAGGAAAAGAAAAAGCAGCGGGAGATTGCAAACCTCCTTTTCCCTCCGTTAGCTGTGCTTCTGGTATGTCTCCTGATCACGGCTTTTATGGGAAATCGATATTTGTCCGGCATGGAAGAACTGAGGAAGCTTCAGAAATTCATGCAGGAAAGCGATGAGGCAAATGCCAGCTTTAAGCTATCTTCTGCCAGTGTGGAGACGATGAGAGCAAAGATCAGTACCGTGGAGGAGATCTGGGATCACCTGATGAGCTATCCTGTCATCAATTCCTCCATAGAACAGACGCTGAAGGATTGCGCCGGAAGTGAAGTTTCCGTTGAGATCAAGAGCTTTCAGCGTGACAGCGGAGTGCTTACCCTGGAGGCGGAAGCAAAGGATGTGAGAAGCATAACAGGCTTTATTGCCGCACTGCAGGAACAGGAGATATTTGAGGCGGTGGAATACAGTGGCTTTACTTATGTAACAGGAGTGGACAATTACAATATTCATGTGGTCTGCTGTATGGCAGAAGGCGCAGGAAGATAAGGAGGCACAAAAATGAACATGACAGTGACGGAAAGTGATAAAAAACTGCTCTCTTTTCTGGCAGCCTTTCTTCTTGCAATCGCATTTATCTTTTTTGTGTTCAGACCGCTTACAGAAAAGAACAAAGCGCTTGAAAAGGAGATAAGTGAGGCAAAGCAGCAGGAAATTTCCATTGATATGTCGGCTTCTCTCTCTGAAGATATGTCTCAGACAGAGCAGGCTATGCGGGAGCAGATGACAGGTGTTCTGCAGAGATTTTATCCTATACTGCAGAGTCAGGACGCAGGTAATATGGTTACGGTTTTGATGCTGAATCACAGCCTTCAGATACAGAATATGCAGATCACAATGCCGGAAAAGGCAAGTAATCTGAAATGGTATCAATATTCGGTAAATGCAACGCCCAATGTCCCGGAGGAAGCATCGCAGGAAGAGGAAGCGGTAAAGAGCGAAGAAGCCTTCGGTGTATATGCTGCAAGAGTTTCCTGCACGGCAGAGGGCAGCAGGGAAGATCTGATGGCACTTGTGGATGATATTTCCCAGAATTATCCGGCGATCAGTATTCTTTCCACAGAGTGGTCCACCATTGAGACACCTGTGACGGTGCCGGTAGCAGAGAAGAAAAGTGAGGATGAGACCGACAGCGAAGAGGAAACGGAAGACGGGCAGGAAAAGGAAACACCGTCATCCATTGTTAAGACCACGGGAAGTCTGACAATCACATTGGAAATATATATGTGCAATCAATAGCGCCCTTTGCGGGAATGATTTGGAGGTTAGGGAATGGAAGCAATGACCGGTAAGAATCTGAAGATCGGCGATGTACTGAAGGAGCAGGGATACCTGACGGAGGAAGACCTTGAGAAGGCTCTTGAGGTGCAAAAGGAAAGCGGTGGCAAGCGCCTTGGAGAGGTGCTGATTGAACAGGGATATATTACAGAAAACCAAATGCTTCAGGCTATGGCAGCCAAAATGGACTGTCAGGTGGTCAATATTGATAATCTGTCCGTGGATATGACGGCAGTCGGAAAGATTCCGAAGCAGGTGGCTGAGAAATATTGTATGCTGGCAATCGGAAATGAGGGTGGAAGACTACGGGTAGTGGTCAATGATCCTTTGAATTTTTACGGACTCGAGGATGTGCGGCAGATTACTGGACAGGAGCTTTTGATCCTCCTGTGTGAGAAGCATACACTGGAAAAAGCCATCCGCTATTACTATGCAGAGATTTCTGCGAAGATCGCCGCTATCAAGGCAAATGAAAATACAGAGCCTGTGGTGGAGGAGATGGAGGTGGAAGACGGTGATGATGACACACCGGTCATCAACCTTCTGAACAGCCTGATCCAGCGTGCTTACAGTGCCGGAGCCAGCGATATCCATATTGAACCTTTTGAAGACAAGACTCTTGTGAGGATGAGGGTGGACGGCACGATCGTGGAATATGTGACCTTGAAGACCAGTGTACACAATTCCCTGATTGCCAGAATCAAAATCCTGTCAGAGCTTGACATTGCAGAGAGGAGACGCCCCCAGGACGGTCATTTCAGAACAAAGCAGCCGGACGGCTGGCTAAATATCCGTGTCTCCGTGATCCCAACGGTGTTCGGGGAAAAGGCAGTGCTCCGATTGCTTTCGGGCAATGCCAAAATTGACAATAGCAGTACGATGGGGATGCTGCCGGATGACTTTGAAAAGTTAAAGAGAATGCTGCAGTCTCCCAACGGAATTATCTATCTTACCGGTCCTACCGGTTCCGGCAAGACTACCACGCTCTATATGGTGCTGGAGGAGCTGTCCAGAAAAAATGTTAATATTTCCACGATTGAAGATCCTGTGGAAAAGAATATACCGAAAGTAAACCAGATGCAGGTAAATACGCTGGCGGGACTTACCTTTGAGACCGGACTGCGGGCACTTCTTCGTCAAGACCCTGATATTATCATGGTGGGAGAGACGAGAGATCCGGAAACGGCATCGATTTCCGTGCGTTCCGCGCTGACGGGACATCTGGTATTTTCCACGCTTCATACAAACGATGCGGCATCTTCTGCAATCCGG
The DNA here is from genome assembly GCA_945917985.1 of uncultured Clostridium sp. Classification (GTDB taxonomy): domain Bacteria; phylum Bacillota; class Clostridia; order Lachnospirales; family Lachnospiraceae; genus Suilimivivens. Next base: position 5,427 of record CAMEIH010000045.1, read on the forward strand.
CTTAAGGATATGGGACTTGAGCCCTATCTGATCGCCAACTCCATGATAGGAGTTGTTGCCCAGAGACTGATGCGCAAGGTCTGCAGAGAATGTGCCGTTCCCGTGGAACCTACGGAGGAGGAGACCAGGATACTGGGAGTGAGACTTCCGAAGGTGATGAAGGCATGCGGCTGTCCTTCCTGCAACAATACGGGATATAAGGGAAGAGTTGCCGTTCATGAAATCCTGCAGATTGACAAGCAGGTGAGAAAGCAGATCATGGAGAATGCTCCGGTGGAGGAAATAAAGGAATATGCCGTTTCCCATCAACATATGAGAACCTTAAAGCAGTGTGCCATTCACTATCTGAAGGAGGGCATTACCACGGTGGAAGAGGTTTTAAAGGTTGCCTATTATGAAGAATAACAATAAAGGTTTTACATTGGTGGAGCTGGTGGTAAGCTTTGTGATCATTCTGATCCTTGCTTCCCTCAGCATTGTGGGTGTGCTTGCTTACCAGGATTTTGCCGATTTTAAAAGACAGAATAGCTATGCCCAGACTCTTTTTGCATCGGCACAGCAGACGATCACTGCTTGCAGTGTCAGGGGGGAGATGGATGAGCTTTTGGCGGTTTCGGATACGCCCCTTCTTCTGGATACGGTGATCACCCCATCCGGCATCACCGCAGATCAGGCAAAAGGAGGCAGCTCTGCCAAGGAAGATACAATTTATTGTCTTGTGGGCTCAAAGGAAGCTTATGAAAAGTATCTGAAAGGAGAGTACCGGGACAAAAAGGATATGGAAAGTAGGAAATATCAGGTGCTTTATGATATTTTCAGTGACTATGTGGCGGATCAGTCTGTTCTTTCCGCAGCGGTGGCATTGGAATACAATCCGGAAAAGGGACTTGTATATGGTGTTTTGTACAGTGATAAAAACGGTTCGTTTACGTATACTGCCACAAATAAAAACGGAAGAGTCAACATCTGTGACAGGCGGGAAGATTACAGAAGTGAGTATCTGATCGGATATTATGGACTGGATTAAAGAGGAAGGAGCTTTTGCATGAACAAAAAGAATGCGGGTGTGACTACCATCGTAGTGGTTTGTGTCATGGCAATCATCATGGCTCTTTCCCTTTCTCTTTTTCTGACGGCGTCTGTGCTGATGAAATCATCGGCATCTACCGCGGCGAAAGAACAGTGCAGGATATTGGCGGTTACATTCAGCAGGCAGTTGGAAGAGCAGCTCACAGACGAGGATAAGATTTATGAGGACCGGCTTTCTGAAAATGCCTCCCGGGCGGAGGATATTCACAGCCTTTCCCTCTGGCATTATGTGAGACAGGAGATCACGGACGGTGCATGGCCCTATTATGAGGAGCCCGGCAGTATTCTTCACAACAGCGAAAATGCCATAAGATCCTTTACCATGGACCCTTCAGGAGTAGCGAGTGAGATCGCTTCCTATGATATCTCCATGTACTGGACTCACGGAAAAGAGGAGAAAATTCCGGAATATCTTGTCATTAAAACAAAAGTAACGGTAAAGGAGCAGTCCTGTACCATCACGGATCGTTACAGACTGCATATTTCAGGCGAAAACGGATATGAAAGCTGGAAGTGGGAGCATGTGGACAAAAAATAACAAAAAAAGAGATAACAGAGGAACCAGTATGGTTACCGTGGTGGTTTCCTTTGCACTTCTGATGATTTTTGTAACCGGTTTTTATAAGGTACAGAAGGTATCCCAGAATATGATGATGGATTCCAAGGATCTCCTTGTGAATAACAGGGAGCTTATCAAGGCGTATTACTTGGGGGAAACAGATAATAATGCGGTTGCGGAGAATGTGCGTCTTTCCTTCAGCGGTGCAGATGGTGGTTTTACCATTGACACAAGTCTGTACCGGGCCGAAAAGGATGGACTTACCGGAACCGTCTATTATTATCAGCAGGAAGAGGAGAGAGAGCCCGGTGAACAGGAAACGGAAAAAAGATAACAGAGGAATGTCTCTGGCTGAATTGATCGTCACCTTTGCTCTGATGGGAATTTTTCTTGCAGCGGTGGCTGTAGTGATTTCTTCTTCTGTGCTGATCCACAGTGAGCTGACAGGAACCATGTATGCCCAGAGTGTGAGTGAGACCCTGCTTGACAAGATCGTGGGGGAGCTTGCGGCGGCAGATCCGGTGGGCAGCAAAGCAATCGTAGTGGGAAGAGCCCTTAAGGAAGGAGAAGACATAGGCGGCGGTGTGTCATTTTATGACAGAGACGGGAAGAAAGCCAGCTTCTTCGTGGAGGACGGCCTGCTTGTGATGAAGGCAGACGAGAACTGGAAAATGGATGAGAAGGCGTATATGGGATACCGTATCACGGAAATGAAGGTGAGCCGCCTGAACAAAGAAAATGTGCTGGAGATTGTCCTTACGATCCGGAATTTAAAGACAGATTTTACTTACACAGCTTCCAGAGTGGTTGCCTGCTATAATTTTGAGTCGGAAAAAGATTTTGAAAAAATAAGGGAAGAAGATATTCTTCTGGAATAAAAGAAAAAAGATGAGCCATACTATTAATGTCATATGAAAAAGGAGGTTGAATGGTATGGCTCAGCTTGATTGTGCAGTAACCAATTGTGGTTATAATAAGGAGTGTTATTGCTGTAAAGGTGATATTATGGTAGGCGGAAAGCATGCCTGTCATGAGGAGGAGACCTGCTGCGAAAGCTTTATAGATGGAAAGAAGGACAGCTTTACAAGTGCCCTGGAGCATCCCAGCAGAACCATCAGTATCGACTGTGAGGCAGTCAAATGTGTGTATAACAGCAATTATAAGTGCGTGGCAGATCACGTGGATATTAAGGGCTGCGGCGCCTGTGACTGCAGGGAGACATCCTGTGCTACATTTAAAGAAAAATAAAGGTATCGGAAAAAGAGATTGAAAATACTGTCCGGAGAGCAGCCGGACAGTATTTTTATACTTGAATCAGAGGGGAAAGTGTGATTAAATAATAATAGTGTTGTTTTTAAAGGGATAGACAGATAGGGGGTTGCAATGGTTTTTAAGAAGTGGAAATTGACGGCTGTACTTTTATCTGCAGGTATGATGCTTGCAATGTGCGGTTGTGAGAAGAAGGTTATTTCCGTATCTACTGTTTCCGAAGAAGAGGGGCAGGAAACAGAGTACATAGAAATGCAGGAACTTGAATTAAAGGAAAAAGAGAGGGAAAACGGCAGAGAAGATATCAAATACTGTGCGGTCATGATCCCTGCAGGATATCACGAATCCGAAGAGATACCGGGTATGTATCTGCATGAGAGAACACCTCTCGATTCCTCCAATATCTATTATTCCGTGTCGGAAGGAAGTAGCGAAGGTTTTCTGTCCTCCGATCTGACGGAAGAAGAATATCGGGAAACCATCGAGAATGCACTGAATGAAAACGGGCAGGAGGGCTCTCTTACCATTGATTCCTTTGAGGAGATCGACATGGACGGAATCCCTGCTTACAAGGTCAGAACCACCTATGAGACGGATGAGAATTCCATTCAGCAGTTGACCTATCTGGTACTGGCAGAGGATACTTATACCATTACCTACAGCCAGTCGGAGGATGATGAGCTGATGGCGGATTTTGAGATTTCTGACGGAACCATTAAGCTGGTCAAGGAAGAAAGTGTGCAGACTGCCAGTACGGAGAAAAAATAATTTTTAAATATTTATGTCATAGATATTGACATATCCGGAATATGATGATATAGTTTTTCAATGTGTGAGGAACACATACAACAAGCAGAGTATCCACTCTCACCCTGTGGCAATCGGGCTGACAGGCGTCCAAAGTTCCAAACCTCGTAGTACAGCAGTATTGATGTGAGTATGCATTGAGGTTTGCAGGAGGAATGTGTGATTTAGGTGGATAGTTATGCTATCCACTTTTTTATTCTTTTTTTCTTGTAGGAGGGAAAAACCATTAGCGAATTATTCATTAACGAACAGATCAGAGACAAGGAAGTACGTGTAATCGGAGAAGATGGCGAGCAGCTTGGTATCATGTCTGCCAGAGAAGCACTGCAGCTTGCAGAGGAAGCGGGAGTTGATCTCGTAAAGATCGCACCCACAGCAAAGCCTCCCGTGTGCAAGATTGTAGATTACGGAAAGTTCAAATATGAGCAGACCCGTAAGGAGAAGGAAGCTAAGAAGAAGCAGAAGGTGATTGAGATCAAGGAAATCAGATTGTCACCCAATATTGATACCAACGATCTGAATACCAAGATAAATGCAGCCAAGAAATTCCTTAGTAAAGGAGACCGGGTAAAGGTTACCTTACGTTTCAGAGGACGTGAAATGGCACATATGGCAGCAAGCAAGCACATTCTGGATGATTTTGCCGAGGCACTTGCGGATGTCAGTGTGGTGGAGAAGGCTCCTAAAGTAGAAGGAAGAAGTATGACTATGTTTTTAACTGAGAAGCGTTAATCGTCAGTTAAAATAGATGATGGAAGGGAGACCTTCTATCGGCAAGAAATTAATTTGAAATACAGGAGGAATCAGTTATGCCAAAAATGAAAACCAGCAGAGCTGCTGCAAAGCGTTTTAAAGTTACAGGAACAGGTAAATTAAAGAGAAGCAAAGCTTATAAGAGCCATATCTTGACCAAGAAGACTACTAAGAGAAAGAGAAACTTAAGACAGCCTGCAATCACAGACGCAACAAACGTTAAGAATATGAAGAAGATTTTACCTTATTTATAAGGTAAAAATGCTATAAGAGTCGTAAGGAGGAAATAAGACATGGCAAGAATTAAAGGCGGTTTGAATGCCAAGAAAAAACATAACAGAGTATTAAAGCTTGCAAAGGGCTACAGAGGAGCCAGAAGCAAACAGTATAGAGTAGCAAAGCAGTCCGTAATGAGAGCATTAGCTTCTTCTTATGCAGGACGTAAGGAAAAGAAGCGTCAGTTCAGACAGTTATGGATCGCACGTATCAATGCAGCTGCAAGATTAAACGGTTTATCCTACAGCAAGTTCATGTATGGACTTAAGGTTGCAGGAGTAGACATCAACAGAAAGATGCTTGCTGAGATGGCAGTAAATGATGCAGAAGGATTCAAGACTCTTGCAGAGCTTGCAAAAAGCAAACTTGCATAGTTTATGATAGGAAACGGATGAAAGACCTTATGAGATGATAAGGTCTTTTTTCTATATCATGACATGGTCATGACAAAAGTCCAAATGACAAAAGGAAATAAATGATACAATGAGAAGAAAAAAGATATTTACTTATATCTGCATGGTGTTAAAATACCTTTTTGCGATGCTGTTTCCTGTTTTAACAGTCACAGTACATAAGATGACATGGCGCTATCTTGTAATTGCGCTTGCAGAGGTGATTCTCATCGCCTTAGTTACCAATCTGCTCTGCCATGTAAAATCATGGTTGGGCTATCTTTTTAATGTGCTCGTATTGTTACTTATGAATATCCAGTTTGCGGTGTTGTACTGGGGAAGTACCTTTGTCAGTGCCGTGATGCTGTCAAATCTGGATTCTGTCAATGCGCTCAGCGGAAAAGCCTTCAGCTATGGACTTTCCATCGCCATGGTTTTGCTGTTTACCTTTTTGCCCGTCTGCTATGTCAGAAGCGGAAAAAAAACGGCGATAGCGCTTTGGGTTACTGCGGCTTTTCTGTACGCAGGGATCGTTGTGACCCGTATGACTGTGTATTCACCCTATTTTTCACTTGTCAATCTCTGCAGTCAGCAGATTGCACGAAACAATGTTGTAAATGAGGTGAGTAATGCGATAGCGGATGATACAAGAGAGTTCCTGGAGAAAAACGAATTTTATGAAGACGGAGTGGAAGACTATTTTGGAAAGCCGGAAGAAATACCGGAAAATCCCAATGTAATACTCATTTTTGTGGAAGGGATGTCTCAGAATATCCTTGAGGATCCTCGAAATATTATGCCAAACGTATCTGCATTGCAGGAGAGATCTGTCCGCTTTACAAATTATTACAATCATACATTTGCGACCTATATGGGGCTCAGCGGACAGCTTTATTCAGGTTATCAGCTTGAAAATTATGATGTGAACAATCTGGTTTCCCTGCAGGATATTTTCAAAGAAGCCGGCTATCAGACTTCTTTTATCAATACGGAGCCTCAAAATAAAGAGTTTTCGGATTATCTTGCAAATTTTGGCTTTGATGAGCTGATTGCCGATGAGAGCAGGATAGACGGCATGGCCGATGCACTCAGTGATAAAGCGGCGTATGAGCTGCTGTTTGAAACAGCTCTTAAAAAGAACGGGGACGGATCACCGTTTTTCCTTGCAATGTACTCCTTTGGCACCCATGCTACGCTGGATGGCGTTTATGAGAAATACGGAGATGGATCAAATGCACTACTGAACCGATTTTGTGATCTCGATGTGCAGGTCGGAGCTTTCCTGGAGCGTTTTGAGAAAAGCAAGTTGGCTGAAAATACTGTCATCGTCTTTACATCAGACCATGCTACCTATCAGGACGCGGATTTTGTCACGGCGTTTCCTGATTATGTAAGAGATATGCCTTCTCTTGATCGGATTCCGCTGTTCCTTTACTATAGAGGAATCAAACCGGAGAGCTATGATGTCAATGGCCGCAACTCGCTGGATATGGCACTCTCAGTACTTGATTTCCTTGATCTGTCCGCACCAAACTATTTTTTGGGTGACAGTCTGTTTGCTTCGGAAAGTAAGAGCTCTTATGATCTCTATTTTGAATCCATGGGAACTTACTATTGTACTGCAGGTGGAGAAATCAATATTCTTTCGTCAGAGCAATTGCAGGAATTCCAAAAGCAGCTTGCAAAATACAACGCCGTAAAGCTTTCCGATGATTTGATCTACAAAGAATACGAAGAATCGCAGCATTTTTATGCTACAGTAAAGGAGGATCAGTCTGCAATCCTGACAGAGCTTTACAATGCCGATAGCTGGGATACTCTCAGCTATGCAGTGTGGAGCGAAGAGGACGGACAGGATGACCTTTCCTGGACTGTGGTATCCGGAAATCATGAAAATTATTTTTCTTACGAGCTCGATCTTGGCGGTTATGATACAAGTGGTGTTTACTATGTCCATGTTTATGGTAATATGGATGATGAGGACATGACGTTTATCGGAGAAGCCAAGGTATATGTTGATAAAGGAGGTTCATCATGAGAGTTTTTGAAAAATTAAAACCACAAGATGTTTTTTATTATTTTGAAGAGATATGCAGGATTCCACATGGCTCAGGCAATGTGAGAGAGATCAGTGACTATCTTGTAAATTTTGCAAAAGAGAGAAATCTGGAGCATTATCAGGATGAAATTGGAAATGTGATTATCATAAAAGAGGCTTCCACAGGTTATGAGGATCATGAGCCGGTTATGCTGCAGGGACATATGGATATGGTGGCAGTCAAAAAGCCGGACTGTGATATCGATATGGCAAAGGAGGGACTCAGGCTCCGGACAGAGGGGGATAAGATCTATGCGGAAGGTACCAGCCTTGGCGGCGATGACGGAATCGCAGTTGCTTATGGACTCGCGCTCCTTGCCGGAAAGGAATATAAGCATCCAAGGATCGAGCTGGTGATCACCGTGGATGAGGAGACAGGAATGGATGGTGCAAGGGCTATTGACTTTGCACCCTGTAAGGCACACACGCTGATTAATCTGGATTCTGAGGAAGAGGGATATTTCTGGGTTGGCTGCGCCGGCGGCGCCAGAGTGAATTACGGCTTATCCTATGAGGAGATGAAAATAGAAGGAATTCCCTGCACCATCAAGGTTTCCGGTCTTCTGGGAGGTCATTCCGGGGCGGAAATTCATAAGGAGAGGGGAAATGCCAACTGCCTTCTTGGAAGAGTGCTGGCAGAGCTTTCCGGGAAAGCGACTTTTGCTATTGAATCGATGGAAGGCGGTCTTACTGACAATGCCATACCGAGGGAGGCTGTTGCAAACCTGGTTTTGACAGGAGAGGCATCTTCCGCTGCCAAAGCGGCGAAAGAAGTGGTGCTTCAGATACAGAAGGAGCTTGCAGCCGAACTCGCGGATAAGGATCCGGGCGTAAAACTGGAAATTTCCTTTGCGGAGTCTGCAGAGAGAAGCTGTATGGAGGAGAAGGCTTCTGCCCGTGTCGCAGCATTTTTAAACAGCATTCCCCACGGCGTGCAGGCTATGAGCGGTGCCATGGAAGGCCTTGTGGAGACCTCTTTAAATCTGGGTATCCTTTCCTGTAAAAGGGGAGAGCTTCATGGAGGAATCTCCGTGCGAAGTTCTCTGGAAAGCGCTAAAAATGCGTTGATCTTGAAGTTGAAGAGCATTGGTGTGCTTGCAGGAATCAGCGTGGAGGTAACGGGAGATTACCCGGGATGGGCATATCGAAAGGATTCATCGCTCCGTGATAAAATGACTGAGGTTTATGAGAGAATGTATCATAGGAAACCGGAGATAAGAGCGATTCATGCGGGACTTGAATGTGGACTCTTTTCCGGGAAAATAGAGAATCTTGATTGTGTGTCCATAGGACCGGATATGAAGAATATTCACACCACGGAGGAGGAACTCAGCATCTCCTCTACGGAGAGGGTATGGGAATTTCTGATTAAACTTTTGGAGGAATTATAATGGATCTTGGACGAAAAAATATAAAAAAAATAAGGGGATTGATTCTTTTTACTGCGGTAGTGATTCTGGCGCTTGTTAAGTTTGACGCAATCTGTCAGGGAATTGTTTTTCTACTGAGTATTGCAAAACCATTTCTGATTGGGGCAGTGATTGCTTTTATACTGAATCTTCCCATGAAATTTTATGAGAGGAAACTGTTTGAAAAGCCGTCGCTCAACGCCAGGAAGCAGAAAATTTATGGGAAGATAAAAAGACCTGTCAGTCTGATTCTTTCATTTCTGTCCGTAGTGCTTGTGATCGCGCTGGTGGTTATCACTGTGATCCCCCAGCTGGTATCGACAGTTAAGATCCTGACACAGGAAATCCCCATATTTTTCAACAATATTTTTTCACAGCTTGAAAAATTACTGGCGTCCAATCCGGAATATCAGCAGCAGCTAAGTAACATTAAAATACCGGAGATTGACTGGAAGAGTGTTATCACAGCGATCATTGATTTCTTAAAGAACGGTATGGGAAGTATTGCGGTGACCACTTTCTCTGTGGCAAGCAGTATTGCAAGTGGAACTGTGAATTTCTTTGTGGCATTGATTTTTTCCTTCTATATTCTGCTTCAGAAGGAAAAACTGGGAGACCAGTTTAGCCGTACCATAAAGGCTTATACTAAGCCTGCCGTTTATGAATGGATCATGAAGGTTGTGAGGCTTCTGAATCAGAATTTCAGTAAGTTCATTACGGGTCAGTGTGTGGAAGCGGTGATTTTGGGAGCCATGTTTGTTGTCACCATGTCGATTCTGAGATTCCCTTTTGCTATTATGATCGGTGTGATGATCGCTTTCCTGGCGTTGATCCCTATTGTGGGTGCTTTTATCGGCTGTGCTGTGGGAGCATTCCTGATTCTGGTGGACAGTCCGGCAAAGGCAATCGGCTTCATCATTTTATTCCTGATCCTGCAGCAGATCGAGGGAAATCTGATTTATCCTCATGTGGTGGGTAATTCCGTGGGTCTTCCCTCCATCTGGGTGCTCGCTGCAGTCACCATAGGTGGCAGTCTTATGGGAATTGCCGGGATGTTGATTTTTATCCCGCTGCTCTCCACTGTATATTCCCTGCTTCGTGAGGATGTGAATAAGAGGAATGGGAGTTAATATGTTGCAAAAAAGCAGGGGCAAATCTTTGGATGATTTGCCCCTTTACTAATTTCATTTATTGCAATTTCTGTTTTAAATTACAGGTAAGGATTTTGGTAAGGATCACCGCCGGTAGGACCGGAAACCTTGATCTTTAAAGCTTCATAGAGCTGCGCGTTTGTCAGATACTGATAGGGCGCTACATAGAATACGGTCAGGATACAGCAGGTAAGTGCGCCGAGCAGGTTCCAACCGAGGAAGGAAAGATCCAGAACCCAGGCGTTTGCCTTATCGCCATCCATCATCTGCTTGGTCATGGCGAATGCCTCTTTCATGTCGATGCCCGGATTTTCCGCAAGGATATACGGAATCATGCGGTATTCATATCCCTTGATGATGCCGGGAACAATAAACAAAAGAGTCCACAAAAAGGTGTAGAGATTTTTAAAGAACATAATCTTTACAATATTCATGTAGGAATTTGAAAAGGCAAAAACCACCTCATTCAGTGTTGCCGGCTGCTTGCCGCACAGAATAAAGTAACGCTGGCAGCCTACCTGAAGAGGACTGAATACAAAAATGGAAAGTACAAATCCTACGGCAAGTGCAATCAGGATGATAATCAGTACGGCAGACATTGCCGCAATAAAAATTTTCCATTCCTCAGGGGAACTGAATAGATTTCCTCCCGATGAAGAACCGGAAGAAGAGGAAGAAGCAGAGGATGAACTTCCACCGCTGCTGCCACCACCGCTTACAAAGGTATAAATAAGGGAAACCAGTACGGCTTTCCAGTAGTTTGCGTGCAGGATTTCCTTGGCACGCGATTTGAGTTCACTTCGTGACCACATAATTATTTCCTCCCAGTAGTTTATGTATCTTGCAGATTCATTATATTTATTATATAGAAAAAGCAGCTGTTTCGCAACAGAAACAACTGCTTTCTTTAGTCGGAGTGACAAGACTTGAACTTGCGGCCTCTACTTCCCTAAAGTAGCGCTCTACCACCTGAGCCACACCCCGAAACGCAAGGTTTATTATATATGCTCCCCAAAGAAAAATCAAGTAAAATTTTCAAAAAAGTTATAAAAATTTAAAAAATTTAAAAGAGAGTTGACAAATCTTGGAACATGTTATATAGTTTGATGGTCAAAAGGTTTGACAATCAAACTATTTGAAAGTCAAACTATTAAAAAGAATATTTATGATAAAAGGAGAAGAAAAATGTTTGAAAAGTTAGTAGAGATCTTAAAAGAGCAGTTAAACCTGGATGGAAAGGAAATTAAGCCCGAATCTTCCTTTAAGGAGGATCTTGAGATTGATTCCCTTGACTTATTTGAACTGGTAATGGCAATTGAGGATGAATTCGGTGTTGAAATTCCCTCTGAAGACCTTGAGAAACTGACAACAATTCAATCTGTTATGGACTACCTTAAGGAAAAAGGAGTGGAAGAGTGAAAACAAGGATAACAGAGCTTCTTCAAATTGAATATCCCATTATTCAGGGCGGTATGGCCTGGGTGGCAGAGCATCATCTTGCTGCTGCTGTCTCTGAAGCAGGAGGTCTTGGTATTATCGGAGCTGCTTCCGCTCCCGCTGAGGTGGTAAGAGAAGAGATCAGAAAGGCAAAAGACCTGACAGATAAGCCCATAGGCGTCAATATCATGCTGATGAATCCCAATGCTCCCGAGGTTGTGAAAGTGGTTATTGAGGAAGGAATCAAGGTGGTTACCACAGGTGCAGGCAATCCCGCTAAATACATGAAAGATTTTAAGGAGGCGGGAGTGAAGGTCATGCCGGTGGTTGCCAGTGTGGCAATGGCAAAGATGATGGAGCGGTGCGGAGCAGATGCCGTTGTGGCAGAAGGTATGGAATCCGGCGGTCATATCGGTTCCACTACCACCATGTGTCTGGTTCCCCAGGTAGTGGATGCAGTTTCCATTCCGGTGATCGCAGCAGGCGGAATCGGTGACGGAAGAGGCGTTGCAGCGTCCTTTATGCTGGGAGCCGAAGCAGTCCAGATGGGAACACGATTTATCGTGGCGCAGGAATCCATCGTTCATCAGAATTATAAGGATAAAGTAATCAAGGCAAAGGATATTGATTCCGAGATCACAGGAATGAGCACCGGGCATCCCGTGCGCCAGATCCGCAATCAGATGACAAGAGAGTATTTAAGACTGGAAAAAGAAGGTGCCGGATTGGAGGAACTCGAGTATCTTACACTGGGTTCTCTTCGAAAGGCAGTCATCGATGGAGATACCGTAAACGGAACCCTGATGGCAGGCCAGATTGCAGGTCTTGTAGGAAAGCAGCAGAGCTGTCGTGAGATCATTGAAGAATTGATGGCGGAGACACAGGCTGTGGTGAAAAAGGAGAATGAACTATGGGCAAAATAGCATTTGTCTTTCCCGGACAGGGTGCACAGTACATAGGAATGGGAAAAGAATTTTACGAGAAGGAGCGGGAAGCAAAGAGAGTTTTTGATCTTGCCTCCGAGGTGACAGGACTTGATATTCCCGCACTCTGCTTTGAGGAGAACGATAAGCTGGATATTACGGAATACACACAGATTGCCATGCTGGCAACGGAGGTTGCCCTTTATGCAGTCTTAAAAGAGCAGGGCATTACGCCGGATGTGACGGCAGGCTTAAGCCTCGGAGAATACGGCGCTATCGTTGCTTCCGGTGTCATGAGCATGGAGGATGCTTTCAAGGTGATAAGACAGAGAGGAATCTTCATGCAGGAAGCCGTACCCACAGGCGGAGCCATGGCGGCAGTGCTTGGACTTTCTGTGGATGTAATTGAAAAAATCTGTGAGGAGACGGAAGGAACAGTATCCATAGCAAACTATAATTGTCCCGGGCAGACCGTCATCACAGGGGAAGCACAGGCAGTGGAAAAGGCATCGGAAGCCTTAAAGGGGGCAGGTGCAAAAAGAGTGGTTCCCTTAAAGGTAAGCGGTCCCTTCCATTCCGCTATGCTGATCCCGGCCGGGGAAAAGCTTGAAAAGGTACTTGATACCGTGGAACTGAAGGAATTTACCATTCCTTATGTCTGCAATCTGACGGCGGATTATGTAACCTCCATCGAAGAGATTAAGTTCCTTTTAAAAATGCAGATTTCTTCTTCTGTAAAATGGCAGCAATCTGTGGAGAAGATGCTGGAAAACGGTGTGGATACCTTTGTGGAGATCGGTCCCGGCAAAACCCTCAGCAGCTTTGTAAAAAAGATCAATAAAGAAGCTAAGGTCGTAAATGTGGACAAATACGAAGACCTTGCAAAGTGTGTGGAGGAACTGAAAAATGCTTAACGGAAAAGTGGCACTTGTAACAGGAGCAGGAAGAGGGATCGGAAAGCAGATCGCGCTGACCCTTGCAGAAAAAGGGGCAACTGTGATCGTTAACTTTAACGGCTCTAAAGAAAAAGCACAGGAGACTGTGGCAGAGATCGAGGCTAAGGGCGGAAAAGCGAAACTGTATCAGTGTGATGTCTCCGACATGACTGCCTGCGGCGAGATGATCGCAGGATTGATCAAAGAATACGGCAGGATCGATATCCTTGTCAACAATGCCGGAATCACGAGAGATAATCTTCTCATGCGCATGAGCGAGGATGAGTTTGATGAAGTGATCCGCGTGAATCTGAAAGGGTGCTTTAACACCATGAAGCATGTATCCAGATATATGCTCAAGCAGAAGGGTGGAAGAATCATCAATATTTCTTCTGTTACCGGTCTTATCGGCAATGCCGGTCAGGCAAATTACTGTGCTTCCAAAGCAGGAGTGATCGGTCTTACTAAAAGTGCCGCAAGGGAGCTTGGAAGCAGAGGGATTACGGTTAATGCCATTGCGCCCGGTTTTATTGAAACGGAAATGACGGCTGTGCTTTCAGAAAAGCTGAAAGAAACCATGACGGAACAGACGCTGCTTAAGAGAACCGGCAGCGCGAAGGAAGTGGCGGCAGTGGCAGCCTTTCTTGCATCGGAGGATGCATCTTATATCACAGGGCAGGTCATCTCAGTGGACGGCGGAATGGCCCTTTAAAAGCAGCGTAAAAGGAAAGAGGTAAGTGATGAGTAGAAGAGTTGTTGTTACCGGTATGGGTGCGATCACCCCGGTTGGTTTGAATGTAAATGATTTCTGGAATTCCCTGAAAGAGGGGAAGCATGGTTTTGGAACCATCACAAAATTTAACAGTACTGATTATAAATGCCATGTGGCGGCAGAGGTTAAGGATTTTGATGCCAAAACCTACATGGATCCAAAGACAGCAAGACGTATGGAACTTTTCTGCCAATATGCCGTTGCGGCAGCAAAGGAGGCCATTGAGGACTCCGGCCTTGATATGGAAAAGGAAGATCCCTACATGGCAGGCTGTGCGGTAGGCTCCGGAATAGGAAGCCTTCAGGCAATGGAAAGAGAGTATGACAAACTGACGGGCAGAGGACCTTCCAGAGTAAATCCCCTTCTGGTTCCTCTGATGATCTCCAATATGGCAGCAGGAAATGTGTCAATCCAGTTCGGCTTAAGGGGCAAGAGCATCAACGTGGTAACTGCCTGTGCTACCGGCACCAACTGTATCGGTGAGGCTTTCCGCACCATTCAGTACGGTGATGCGGATGTGATGGTGGCAGGAGGAACAGAAAGCTCCATTACACCCATCGGTGTGGCAGGCTTCTGTGCGTTGACCGCTTTATCCTCTGTGGATGATCCGGATCATTGTTCTCTTCCTTTTGATAAGAACCGCAGCGGTTTTGTTATGGGAGAGGGAGCAGGTGTCGTTGTTCTTGAGGAGCTGGAGCATGCAAAGAAGCGCGGCGCTCATATCTATGCGGAAGTGATTGGATACGGCTGCACCAGTGATGCCTATCACATTACTTCTCCTGCGGAAGATGGACAGGGAGCTGCGGGAGCCATGCTTGCCGCAGTGAAGGATGGCGGAATCAAACCGGAGGATATCACCTATATCAATGCTCACGGAACCGCAACCCATCACAATGACCTTTTTGAGACAAGGGCGATCAAGCTGGCATTCGGTGATCATGCAAAAAATATTCATGTCAACTCCACCAAATCCATGGTGGGTCATCTTCTGGGAGCAGCAGGAGCCGTGGAATTTGTTGCCTGCGTCAAGGAAATGGAAGAAGGCTTTATTCATAAGACGGTTGGCTACGAGACACCGGATGAAGAGATGGATCTCGATTACTGCAAGGAAAGCTATCGGGAAGACGTGCCTTATGCACTTAGCAATTCCCTCGGCTTTGGGGGACACAATGCCAGTATTCTGTTAAAGAAGTACGAAGCATAAGCGATTAGCAAGAAGGAGAGAACGATCATGTCATTACTGACAGCAAAAGAAATTATGGAAATTATTCCTCACAGACAGCCCTTTATGCTGATCGATACGATAGAGGAGATGGAACCGGGAGTAAGAGCAGTTGCCAAAAAGTGTGTCTCTTACAATGAGCCCTTTTTTCAGGGGCATTTCCCGGGAGAACCGGTGATGCCGGGCGTGCTGATCATTGAGGCATTGGCACAGACAGGAGCGGTGGCAATTTTAAGCCTTCCCGAGAACAAGGGAAAGACAGCGTACTTTGCAGCCATCAACTCTGCAAAATTCAAGAAAAAAGTGATTCCAGGGGATGTCTTAATGCTGGAGACAGAGATCATCAAAGTGAAGGGACCTATGGGAATCGGAAAAGCCACGGCAACCGTTGATGGGAAAGTGGCTGTGCAGGCAGAGCTTACCTTTGCCATTTCATAAAAAAGAGGTTTACGATCATGGCTTTATTATTTCATAAAAAGAAAGAGCAGGAAGCTACAGACGGTAAACAGATGATTGTCTGCCCAAGCTGCCAGAAAGAGATCAGTAAGGAGGACGCCGTCCTCAATCACTATATCTGTACCGCCTGCGGAAGCTATTTCCGTGTCAGAACGAAAAACAGAATCCGCATGGTCTGTGACAGGGGTTCCTTTATCCCCTGGTTTGAGGAGATGGATATCTGCAATCCGCTGGATTTCCCGGGATATGAGGAGAAGCTTGCGGATGTGAAGGAAAAGACAGGTCTTCACGAGGCTGTTACCGTGGGAATGGGTGAAATCTACGGTGAGAAGGTATGCCTTGGTATCTGCGATGCCAGATTCCTGATGAGCAGTATGGGACATGTGGTAGGTGAAAAGATCGCGCTCATGGTGGAGCGTGCCACCAAAGAAAAACTGCCTGTTGTTATTTTCTGCTGCTCCGGCGGGGCTAGAATGCAGGAGGGAATTGTCTCTTTGATGCAGATGGCAAAAACCTCTGCGGCGTTAAAGAAGCATGCCGAGGCGGGACTTCTTTATGTCACTGTTTTGACGGATCCCACCACCGGCGGTGTGACGGCAAGCTTTGCCATGCTGGGGGATATCATCCTGGCAGAACCGGGTGCACTGATCGGCTTTGCAGGACCCAGAGTCATTGAACAGACCATCGGACAGAAGCTTCCCAAAGGTTTTCAGAGAGCGGAGTTTCTGTTAGAGCATGGGTTTGTAGATGAAATCGTGGAGAGAGATGATCTGAAAAAGACTCTTTACCAGATTTTAAAAAGCCACAGAGTATCGCTGAACAACGATAATTTTGCCGGATTTACATCCGAGGTGGAGAAAGCTCATCCTTCTGAAATCTCAAAGGAGCGTCAGGCAAACACCAGGATCAAGACACCCTGGCAGAAGGTAAAGGAGGCAAGAAGTCTTGAGAGACCTTCCGCCCTGACCTATATTGATCTGATCTTCGAGGATTTCATGGAGCTTCACGGGGACAGATGCTTTGCAGATGACAAGGCGATTGTGGGCGGAATCGCCACACTTTACGGACAGCCCGTCACAGTGATCGGTGTGCAGAAGGGCAATGACGTAAAGGAATGCTCTTACCGAAATTACGGAATGACTTCTCCGGAAGGATACAGAAAGGCGCTTCGTCTGATGAAACAGGCTGAGAAGTTCCATCGCCCTATTATCTGCTTTATCAATACCTCAGGGGCTTATCCCGGTATGGAAGCAGAGGAGCGTGGTCAGGGAGAAGCTATTGCAAGAAATCTTTTTGAGATGGCCGGCCTTACAGTGCCGGTGCTTTCCATTGTGATCGGCGAAGGCGGCAGCGGCGGTGCACTCGGCCTTGCTGTGGCCAATGAAGTGTGGATGCTGGAAAATTCTACCTATTCCATTCTTTCACCGGAGGGCTTTGCCTCCATTCTCTGGAAGGACGGAAAGCGTGCCGAGGAAGTGGCAGGTGTCATGGGAATTACTGCAGAGGATCTTTACAGACTTCATGTGATCGAAAAGATCATTCCCGAATTTGGAGGAGCGGATGCAGATACCGCAGCCGATATCGCAGGATGCATGAAGGAGCAGATGACGGAATTTCTTAAGAAATTCGAAAATATGAGTCCCGAAGAGATTGCGCAGCAGAGATATCAGCGTTTTAGAAAATTTTAATGGAGAAAATTATGGAAAACAGAAGACTTCTGACCATCGGAGACCTGACAGCAAAAATTCCGGTGGTTCAGGGAGGCATGGGAGTAGGCATCAGCCTTTCTTCCCTGGCAGGAAATGTGGCATTATACGGCGGCGTGGGAGTGATCTCCTCGGCACAGATCGGATTTCGTGATCCCTTATGGGAAGCAAATCCGGTGGAGACGAATTTGCGTGTCCTGAAAGAGGAAATCCGCAAGGCGAAGGAAATTGCAAAGGGAGGAATCATTGCAGCCAATATTATGGTAGCCACCAGATTTTATGAAAGATATGTGAAAGCAGCCATAGAAGGGGGCATTGATCTGATCATTTCCGGTGCCGGACTTCCCGTGGACCTGCCACAGTTTGTGCAGAACACAAAGGTGAAGATAGCGCCCATCGTCTCTTCCCTGAAATCCTATGAAGTGATCTATAAATACTGGAAAAAGAAATATGACAGACTGCCGGATATGGTGGTGATCGAAGGTCCTTTGGCAGGCGGACATCTCGGCTTTAAGAGAGAGGAACTTGACCATATCGAAGACCTTCATTATGATGAGGAAGTAAAAAGAATCATGGAACATGTCCATGAGACAGAAGAAGGTAACAGGATTCCAGTGGTGGTTGCCGGCGGCATTTATGAGGCAAAGGATGCACTTCCCTATTTTGAAATGGGGGCAGACGGCGTTCAGGTTGCCACACGTTTTGTCACCACTTATGAGTGTGATGCGGATATCCGATATAAGGAAGCCTACATTAAGGCAAAAAAGGAAGATATTGAGATTGTGAAAAGCCCTGTGGGAATGCCGGGGAGAGCCATACACAACTCATTTCTTGACAAGGCGCAAAAGGGTGAACTTTCAAAGGGGAAATGTCACCAGTGTCTTGCAAAGTGTGATCCTGCGAAGATTCCCTACTGTATCACGGACGCACTTGTGAATGCGGCAAAGGGCAACACAGAGGAAGGACTTCTGTTTTGCCGGGCCAATGCCCTTAAGGCAAAGCGCCTGGAGCATGTTTCAGATAATTTTAAAGAATTTGAGGAGGAATTTTCATGTCTGCAAGGATAATAGGAACAGGAAGCG
>CAMEIH010000046.1 GCA_945917985.1 uncultured Clostridium sp.
TCCCTGCTTTATTCAGATAATTAATTGGGTAAAAAGCAAGGATTTCAAAACAGATTATGTGCCGGTCGGCACGCTTTAGAAAAAAGATTCGATGTTCGAATTTCCGTCAGAATATCTATGCTCTGATTTGATTGTAACAGATATTGTTTCTTATCGTCAATATGTATTTTTGATAAATTTCTCACAGAAAAACATCGGTTCGTTTTTTCTTCTGATCCCGAACCGATGTTGACTATTTGTATCGCTCTATGAAATTTTAGGAAATCCCATAAATCCCATATTTTCTGGTTTTCTAGTTCTCTTTTTCCATACGGCTTAATTTTGCCGTTTGATCCGCCGCAACGCAAGCGTCGATAATTTCCTGAATATCTCCATTCATAACTTTATCCAACTTATACAGGGTAAGACCAATTCTATGGTCGGTAACACGCCCCTGAGGGAAATTGTAGGTACGGATCTTCTCGGAACGGTCTCCGGTACCGATCTGACTCCTTCTCATCTCTGCTTCCGCATCATGACGCTGCTGCTGCTCCAGGTCATAGAGCTTTGCTTTCAGAAGGGCAAAGGCCTTGGCCTTGTTCTGAAGCTGTGATTTCTCTGTCTGGCTGTACACCACAATTCCTGTGGGATAGTGGGTCAGACGCACGGCAGAGTCGGTGGTGTTGACACACTGACCGCCGTTTCCGGAAGCACGCATCACATCGATACGAATATCTTTATCCTCGATCACAATATCAATATCATCATCCACCTCCGGCATAACAGCCACACTGATGGTGGAGGTATGGATACGTCCGCCGGATTCCGTTTCCGGCACACGCTGTACACGATGCACACCACTTTCGTATTTCATCTTAGAGTAAGCACCCTGGCCGATGATCGTGAACTGCACTTCCTTCATACCACCGATCCCGATCTCGTCCACGTTCATGGTCTCTACCTTCCAGCGCTGGCTCTCTGCGTAATGGACATACATACGATAGATCTCAGCCGCAAACAGCGCCGCCTCATCGCCGCCGGCACCTGCTCTGATCTCCACGATAACGTTCTTGTCATCGTTGGGATCCTTGGGAAGGAGAAGAATCTTCAGTTCCTGCTCCAGTTCTTCGATCCTTTTCTTTGCAGCCGAAAGTTCTTCCTTCAGCATTTCCTTCATGTCCTCATCGGACTCTGTCTCCAGGAGAGTGAGGGAATCCTCCACATCCTGTTTACATTTCTTATACTCCCTGTAAGCTTCCACAAGGGGTGTCAAATCGCTTTGTTCCTTCATGAGAGCTCTGAACCGTTCCTGATTATTGGTAACTGTCGGCTCATTCAGTTCTCCCATGATCTCTTCAAATCGGATCAATATATCTTCCAGTTTGTCAAACATCTCAACTACCTGACCTTTCCTTATTTCCTTTCATTTTGTTCAGAGAAGTGTCCCGTAAACCACCCGGTCAAGTCCTGCAAGATCCTTGCAGACCGTCACTTCCTGATACCCTGCTTCCCGCATCAGGCTGCTGACTTTCTCCGCCTGATCATAACCGATCTCAAAAAAGAGCATGCCGCCCGGGTACAGATATTCTCCTGCTTTCTCCACAATCTTTCTGTAAAAATAAAGTCCATCCTCCCTGCCGTCAAGAGCACTTACAGGCTCGTGATCTCTTACCTCTTCCATGAGAGTTGGAATCACTTCCGTGGGGATATAGGGAGGGTTGGATACGATAAACTCATATTTCCCGCTGATATTCTCAAACAGGTTACTTTGCACAAATGAGGCGTTCAAGGAAAGCATTTCTGCATTTTCTTCTGCCACTTTAAGTGCCTTTTCCGATATATCGCAACCGGTTCCCTCACAGTCATTGGAATATTTCAGAAGGCTTAACAAAATACAGCCGCTTCCGGTACACATATCCAGAAGATGCATACCATCATGGAGATAGCGCATAACCTCCTCCACCAGAGTCTCCGTATCCTGTCTCGGGATCAGTACATCCGGTGTCACCTTGAAACGAAGTCCCATAAATTCCTGATACCCGGTAATCTGCTGCAGGGGCTCACGTTTTTGTCTTCTCTGAATGTATTCAACATAGCGGTCACACTGCTCCGGTGGAACCTCTTTATCCCCATGGACCAGCAGATCGTTTCTGTCTGTGCCACATACTTCCTCTAAAAGCAGCCTGGCATCCAGTTCTGCCTCCGGGATTTTGGCTTCCGTCAGCCTGGCCTTACCCATACGGTATAATTCCCGATACTGCATATGCATAACCTCTAAGTCGGATCAGATTCGGATACTTCTTTTTCTGAGCTCTCCGAATTCTCTGTATCCTCTTCATCCTCATCCACGAGCCAGGAATCGTCTATCTCATATCCGAAGGTGTCCTTCAGATAAGCTTTCCAGTCAAATACAGCCCCCACGGATTTGATTGCCACTTCCACCATGCTTCTGTCAGGCTCCTTGGTCGTCAATCTCTGAAGCAGCATACCGGGAGCAGAGATGATCCTGACAAAAAGATTGTCGGTTCTGCCTGCCAGCCTGATGATCTCATAAGAAATACCTGCGATCACAGGAATCAGTGCGATACGGATCAGCACTCTGTAGACAGGATTCTCCACCCTGATAAAGAAGAACAGAATAATGCTTACAAATATCACAAAAAACATAAAGCTGGTTCCACAGCGCTTGTGGATCCTTGAGCTTCTCATGACATTGTGAACCGTGAGCGGTCTTCCTTTTTCAATACAGTTGATACATTTATGTTCCGCACCGTGATACTGATACAGCCTGTGAATGTCCTTCATAAGACTGATTGCCACTACATAGCCTAAAAAGATCAGAATTCTGATTACGCCTTCTATAATGGCAAGAAGGGATGCATTTCGTACATATTCGGAGAAAAAGGATGATAAGAAGTACGGCAGCATAATAAAAATAGCAATTGCCAGCACGATGGAAAATGCCGTAGTAAATCCCATCAAAATGTTTTCTGCCTTGCCGCCGGATATTTTGTTCAGTGCCTTGTCAAGCTTCGTCTCTTCTGCCTCTCCATCTTCATAGAAGGAGGCGGAATAATTGAGGGTCTTCATACCGAGAATAAGAGAATCCAAAAAATTAAATATTCCTCTGATAAAGGGAATCTGTTTCAGCCTGCTTCCGCGAAGCACACCGCGATACACATCCACTTCCACTTCAATCTCTCCGTCAGGCTTGCGGATGGCTACCGCATAGTCATCCTTATTTTTCATCATAACGCCTTCCAAAACTGCCTGTCCGCCGATTCCTGAAGAGCGATTACATTTTTTATCTCTCATAGCTAATACCTCTATAATACAAAACAAGGTTGAGATGTAGTTGTAACACCTCAACCTTATCATACCTAACTTAATTGTTTCCTACACCATATTTCTTATTGAACTTCTCAATACGTCCGTCAGCTCTTGCTGCCTTCTGCTGACCTGTGTAGAATGAATGGCATTTAGAACAAACTTCAACGTGGATATCTTTCTTGGTTGAACCTGTTACAAATGTGTTGCCACAGTTGCATGTTACTGTTGCCTGATAATACTCAGGATGAATTCCTTCTTTCATGTTTTCACCTCTCTATTAAAACTATGTTACATTAATTCGTTCTCATCCGCTGCACTCTCGTGCCGCTGTTAACCCGAAACAGCTTTTTAATTGTATCATAGCTTCTTATTGTATGCAAGCATTTTTTCTTAGATCCATTTCATTTTTTTGACCATATTCACAAATTCCTGATTATTCCTGGTCTTTGCAAACAGATCAAGTATCTTATCCACTGCTTCCTCAGGCTTAAGTCCATTCAAAGCCTTGCGGATAATATTGATGGCTTCCATCTCATCACCTGCAAGCAGTAAATCTTCTCTTCTGGTACCGGACTTAGGGATATCAATAGCAGGGAACACTCTCTTTTCGGAAAGCTTGCGGTCAAGTACCAGTTCCATGTTACCGGTTCCCTTAAACTCTTCATATACCACATCATCCATCTTACTTCCGGTATCCACAAGAGCTGTTGCCAGAATGGTAAGGGAACCTCCCTCACGCATATTTCTTGCCGCACCGAAAAACCGCTTGGGCATATGAAGTGCCGCCGGATCAAGACCACCCGATAAGGTTCTTCCGCTCGGCGGAACCGTCTGGTTGTAAGCACGTGTCAGTCTGGTGATACTGTCAATCAGTATCATGACATCTTTTTTATGTTCCACAAGACGCTTTCCTCTTTCGATTACCATCTCGGAAACCCTCTTATGATGCTCAGGCAGTTCATCGAAAGTAGAATAAATCACCTCTACGTTAGGTCCCTCAATTGCTTCCTTGATATCTGTTACTTCCTCAGGTCTTTCATCGATCAGCAGAATAATCAGATGTACCTCAGGATTGTTTCTCTTGACAGACTTTGCCACTTCCTTAAGGAGTGTGGTCTTACCTGCCTTGGGAGGGGACACGATCATACCACGCTGTCCCTTACCTACCGGGCTGAGCAGATCCATGATCCTCATGGCAACGCTGGCACCGGGCAGTTCAAGATGAAGGCGCTCATTGGGGAAAATAGGAGTCATATCCTCAAAATTCCATCTCCTGGCTGCCTCCTCCGGCGTATAGCCGTTAATGCTCTTTACGAACAAAAGAGCTGCAAACTTCTCTCCCTGGGTTTTGATTCTGGTATTTCCCTCCAGAATATCTCCTGTTTTTAAGCCGAATCGTCTGATCTGGCTGGGTGCAACATACACATCACGCTCACCGGGCAGATAATTGTCGCTTCGAATAAAGCCGTATCCGTCAGGCATAACCTCCAGAATACCGTTTACTGCAATTCCGCTGTCAAGCTCTGCAGGATACTTGTCCTCATCCAGCTTGTCCTCTTCCTTTACTTCCTGTTTTGCAGGTGCCTCTTTCTTTTCTGTTTCTTCGGAAGCTCTGGTTATAATTACAGACTTCGGCTGCACGCTTTTCCCTGCCGCCTTATCCTTTTCGTCCTCGGCAAGCATCAACTCTATCAAATCTGCCTTTTTCATAGCAGATGTACCTTTAAGCCCCCTCGCTTTGGCAATTGCTTTCAAGTCTGCAAGTGCTAAAGACTCATACTTTTCTCTCATAAAATCCTCCATTCATCTCTTTTAAAAGCTGCTATACTCTCTCAAAAATATAAAAACATTTTCCAGCTTATCGTTAAATTGCAACATGGGATTTCTATCACGACTTGTCATTTGAAATGTCTGTAACAAGCATTATACACCACAAAAGAGAAAAGGAAAAGTATTTTTTTCGTTTTCTATTCTTTGCCGTCCCAACAATAAGTACAGAGCTTATCCTTATCAATTCCCACCGACGCGATCATATCATCCAGCCTGTGATAACAAAGGGAGGTGAAATTGAGCTGCACACCGATTCTCCTCACCATTTCCTGGTACTCCAGAGTCTCCGGATTAGAATAAGCGCTCAAATTCACATTCTTGCCCTCTCCCTCCATCTCCTTGATAATTCTTCGTGTAATCAGATCCATTTCTGAGGAAGAACGGGAAAAATTCAGATATTTACAGCCGTAAAGCAGAGGTGGGCATGCGGGTCTGATGTGAACTTCCTTTGCGCCGCTCTGATATAAAAATTCCGTTGTCTCGCGAAGCTGGGTTCCTCTCACGATGGAATCATCGATCAGCAGAAGCTTCTGATCCTGAATCAGATCATGCACCGGTATCAGCTTCATCTTTGCAATCAGGTTTCGCTGGCTCTGCATGGTCGGCATGAAGGACCGGGGCCAGGTAGGCGTATATTTGATAAAGGGTCTCGAAAAGGGAATCCCTGACTCATTGGAATATCCGATTGCATGGGCAATACCGGAATCCGGCACACCTGCCACGATATCCGGCTTTACATCATCCCTTTTTGCCAGAAGTCTTCCGCAGTTATATCGCATTTTCTCTACGCTGATTCCCTCATAGGAGGAAGATGGATAACCATAGTAAATCCAAAGGAAAGTGCAGATCTTCATATCGGTTCCCGGCTTCACCAGGGTTCTCACTCCCTCCGGCGTTACGATCACCACTTCACCGGGACCCAGCTCTCTCTCTTCACTGTATCCCAGATTTAAATAGGCAAAGCTTTCAAAGGAAATGCAGAAAGCATCCTCCTTCTTTCCGATCACAACAGGGGTTCTTCCCATCCTGTCTCTGGCAGCATAGATTCCTTTCTCTGTCAGCAGAACAATGCTCATGGAGCCTTCTATCAGTTCCTGGGCATAGGTGATGCCCTCCACAAGATGATCCTTTTGGTTGATGATTGCTGCCACAAGCTCCGTGGCATTGATGTCTCCTCCGCTCATCTCAAGGAAATGGGAATGTCCGGATGCAAACAGCTTCTCCACAATACTTTCCAGATTATTGATCTTGCCCACCGTCATGATGGCATAGGTTCCGTGATGGGAACGCACCAGGAGCGGCTGCGGCTCATAGTCTGAAATACAGCCAATCCCCAGATTTCCCTTCATCTCATTTACATCTTTGTCAAACTTGGTACGAAAAGGAGAATTCTCAATATTGTGAATGGCTCTGTCAAAGCCCTTCTCCTTACTGTAAACAGCCATTCCCGCACGCCTCGTACCCAGATGGGAATGGTAGTCTGTTCCGAAAAACAAGTCAAAAACACAGTCATTTTTTGAAGCTACTCCAAAAAAACCGCCCAAAACACTTTCCTCCCGTTTATTCTTTTCCCTTAAAATATTCTATACATTGATTTCTGCTTTTACGCCCAGCAATTCCTTATTTTCCTCAAGGATAGGATTTATCACCTTAGCAAGGAACGCATCCACCTGCTCTCTGGAGCGCCCCACATATCTGGAAGGATCCATAGTCTTTTGCAGATCCTCGTAAGACATATTGAAAGCGGGGTCTGCTGCAATCAGTTCAAGCAGATTGTTGTCTTTCCCCTCCACTTTCACGTTTCGTCCTGCTTCCATGGAAAGCTCTCTGATCCGTTCATGAAGCTCCTGTCTGTTTCCTCCCATCTTTACAACATCCATCATGATATTTTCGGTAGCCATAAAAGGCAGCTCACTCATCAGTCTCTTCTCGATTACTTTAGGATATACCACAAGTCCGTCCACCACATTCAGGCAAAGGTCAAGAATTCCGTCGGTGGCAAGGAAGCCCTCCGGAATAGAAAGACGCTTGTTTGCAGAATCGTCCAGTGTCCTCTCAAACCACTGGGTGGCGGAAGTGATGGCAGGATTTAAAGCATCGATCATCACATATCTGGAAAGAGAAGCAATTCTTTCACTTCTCATGGGATTTCTCTTATAAGCCATAGCAGAAGAACCGATCTGGCTCTTTTCAAAAGGCTCCTCCACTTCTTTCAGATGCTGAAGAAGTCTGATATCATTGGACATCTTGTGGGCACTTGCCGCAATTCCCGCAAGAACATTTGCCACTCTGGTGTCCACTTTCCGGGAATAGGTCTGGCCGGATACAGGATAGCATTCTTTAAATCCCATCTTTTCCGCAATCATGGGATCGATCTTGTCAATCGTCTCCTGATCTCCGTTAAACAGCTCCAGGAAAGAAGCCTGGGTTCCGGTGGTTCCCTTGGAACCGAGAAGCTTCATGCCATTCAGCACATGATCAAGATCCTCAAGATCCAGACAGAATTCCTGCATCCAAAGGGTAGCTCTCTTTCCTACCGTAGTGGGCTGTGCCGGTTGAAAATGAGTAAATGCCAGAGTCGGCTGATCTTTATACTTATCTGCAAAGGAAGCAAGCTCAGCGATCACATTGACAAGCTTTTTCTTCACCAGCTTAAGTGCCTCTGTCATAATGATAATATCCGTATTATCTCCCACATAGCAGCTGGTGGCTCCCAGGTGTATGATACCTGCCGCCTTGGGGCACTGTTGTCCGTAAGCATATACATGGCTCATCACATCGTGGCGGACTTCCTTTTCCCTTGCTTTTGCCACATCATAATTGATATCCTCGGCATGAGCTTTCAGTTCGTCGATCTGTTCCTGTGTGATGACAGGCTTTCCATCCTGGGAAAGTCCCAGTTCCATCTCTGTTTCTGCAAGAGCGATCCACAGCTTTCTCCAGGTTTTGAATTTCATATCCTGTGAGAAAATATACTGCATTTCTTTGCTGGCATACCGCTCGGATAACGGGCTTGTATATCTGTCCGTACTCATAATTTCTGTTCTCCTTTACCTGTTTATCTGTTTTCCCATTAATTTGTACACTCTTTTATCTTTCAAACTCACCGCGGATGTCTTCCTCAGGCGGCTCCATGGGATATTTCCCTGTAAAGCAGCCCTTGCAGATCTCACGTCCGCAGACAATTTCGGAGAGTCTCTCTTCCCTCAGATAACCGAGAGAATCGGCACCTATGATCTTACAGATTTCATCCACTGTCCTGTTATAGGCAATCAGCTGTTCTCTGGCAGGTACATCGGTACCAAAATAGCAGGGCCATAAAAAGGGAGGTGAACTCACCCTCATATGTACTTCCTTTGCCCCTGCCTCCCGCAGCATACGAACAATTCTGTCGGAAGTAGTGCCGCGCACGATCGAGTCATCGATCATAATCACTCTCTTGCCTGCCACTGCATCCCGGAGTGCATTCAGCTTAACCTGCACACTGCTCTCACGGTTTTTCTGTTTCGGCTTGATAAAAGTTCTTCCCACATAGCTGTTCTTCACAAAAGCCTGTCCGTAGGGGATTCCCGACTGCATGGCATATCCTAAAGCTGCGCAGTTACCTGATTCCGGAACACCCACTACAATATCCGCTTCCACCGGAGAATCCATGGCAAGAAACTTACCCGCAAGAATCCTGGAGTTATATACACTCATTCCGTCAATATAACTGTCGGGTCTTGCAAAATAGATATATTCAAAAACACATCTCGCATGCTGCTCTTTCGGAATGCACATGCTTCTGTCAGATTCGATTCCTTTTTCCGGTGAGATTGTAACGATCTCACCCGGTTCCACATCCCGCACAAAGGTTGCCCCAACCGTATCAAGTGCACAGGTTTCCGATGCCAGAATGTAAGTATTATCCCTCTTCCCAATGCAGAGAGGCCTAAACCCATAGGGATCCCTTGCACCGATCAGTTTGCGGGGTGACATAACGATCAGGGAATAAGCCCCTTTGATCTTTTTCATGGCTCTCCCCACTGCTTCCTCTACCGTTTTGGAATTCAGCCGTTCTCTGGCAATAAAGTAGGCAATGACCTCCGAATCAATGGTGGTCTGGAAAATAGCCCCGGTATATTCCAGTTCCTTCCGAAGCTCCGGTGCATTGATCAGATTGCCGTTATGGGCAAGTCCCAATGTACCCTTCACATAATTGAGGACGAGAGGCTGGGCGTTTTCACGGGTGGAACTGCCCGCTGTTGAATATCTGACATGCCCTACGCCGATGTCCCCTTTCAGTTTCTCAAGTATATCCGGGGTAAACGCCTCGTTCACGAGCCCCATATCCTTGGAACTGATCACTTTCCCTTTGGGACCCGCAGTATCGCTGACCGCGATACCACAGCTTTCCTGTCCTCTGTGCTGCAGAGCAAGAAGACCGTAATAGATGGTGGAAGCCACATCTCCGCCATCAAAATCGTACATCCCAAAAACGCCGCATTCTTCTTTGATCATATGTCATCCCTCTAAGGTCTTTCCTAAACTGTCAATCTTTTTATCAGTAATCAAATTTAACTTTATGCAAGGCCAAGGCGCTTGAACACCTCGTTGTAAGCTTCTTCCACATTTCCCAGATCTCTTCTGAAACGATCCTTGTCCAGCTTTTCATTGGTATGTACATCCCACAGACGACAGGTATCAGGTGAAGTTTCATCGGCAAGAAGAATCTGTCCGTGGAAACGTCCGAATTCAATCTTAAAGTCAATGAGTTTGATATCTGCCTGAAGGAAATATGCCTTTAACACTTCGTTTACTTTAAATGCATATTTCTTGATGGTTTCAATTTCTTCCCATGTGGCAAGGCCGAGAGCTACTGCAAAATAACTGTTGATAAGGGGATCCCCCAACTCATCATTTTTGTAGCTGAACTCAATGGTAGGCTCTTTGAAAGGAGTTCCTTCCGGTACACCAAGCCTCTTGGAAAAGCTTCCTGCTGCCACATTACGGATAATCACTTCAAGGGGTACGATTTCCACTTTCTTTACGGCGGTTTCCCTGTCGCTTAATTCTTCAATCAGATGAGTCGGTACTCCTTCTTTTTCCAGTAATTTGAAAACATGGTTTGTCATACGGTTGTTGATCACACCTTTTCCCACAATGGTGCCTTTCTTTTCACCGTTAAAGGCAGTTGCATCATCCTTATAATCCACAATCACCACATCGGGATCATCTGTCGCAAATACCTTCTTTGCTTTTCCTTCGTAAAGCTGTTCCATCTTTTTCATTGTTTTTTCCTTGCCTTTCTTTATAATAATTTGTAAAAAATGATTTCCTATTTTGCAGTATATAACACCTTTTTCCATAAATCAACGGCACAATGGGTCTTGTATTTATTTTCTCCATTGTGCCGAAAAAAAACAATTTATGACTGAAATTTTCCAATAAATTCCCTAACTCTTTCATTGGATGAATGAAAAATTTCATCGGGAGTCCCTTCTGCCTGGATCACTCCCTGCTCCATAAAAATGATTCTGTCAGATACTTCTCTGGCAAACTGCATTTCATGAGTGACGATGATCATGGTCATATGTTCCTTTGCAAGTTCCTTGATGACCTTCAATACTTCCCCGGTGAGTTCCGGGTCAAGAGCTGATGTGGGTTCGTCAAAAAACAGGATTTTGGGTTGCAATGCAAGCGCCCTCGCTATGGACACTCTCTGCTGCTGTCCTCCTGAGAGCTGACAGGGATAGGCATCCGCCTTATCGGAAAGTCCAAGCTGCAACAGTAACTTTTCCGCTCTCTCCCTTGCTTCCTTTTTCGGAACATGATCCACGGCAACAGGGGCATCAATAATGTTCTTCATAACAGAATAATGGGGAAACAGATTAAAATTCTGGAATACCAGTCCGAAATTTTTGTGGATCTCCCTTAATTTCTTCTTAGGCGCATAGACACATTTTCCCTCTTCTTCAAAGGCTGCCTGCTCATCCAGATAGGACAGACTTCCGCCGTCCATCGTTTCCAGCATGGTAGCACAGCGAAGCAGTGTGGATTTACCGGAACCGGAGGGTCCGATAATGGATACGACCTCCCCTTCTCTCACAGACAAAGAGATATCCTTCAGCACTTCCACCCCGTCAAAAGCTTTCCTTATATGATCGATCTGCAACAATATCTTTTCACTATCCGGCATAGTAAAAACCTCCTACTTGTAATAATTCAAGGCTTTTTCAAGCCGCTCCATGGCAAACGCCACGATCAGATTAAAGATATAATAGAACAACCCTGCTGCCATAAGCGGCATGATGCTGGTCTCCTTGGCAGCGATCTGCTTAGCCATGGTGAACATTTCTGCCTGTGCCAGAACAAAAGCAAGGGATGTATCCTTCACCAGGGTAATAGTTTCATTGGTTACCGGCGGAAGGATTCTTTTGATCACCTGCGGAAGTATGATCCTCATAAAAGTCTGTGCCTTGGTATAGCCAAGTACCTTGGCGGCCTCATACTGTCCTGCCGGCATGGATTCGATTCCCGAACGGTAGATTTCCGCAAAATATGCTGCATAATTCAGTGCAAAGGCAATGATGATAGCCGGGAATCTGTAATTCGGTATTTTCAGTCCGAATACATAGAAAGGTGCAAAATACACCACGATCAGCTGCAACATCAAAGGGGTCCCTCTCATAATGGATATATAAATTTTGCTGATGGTCCTGACAAGAGCATTCTTCGACATGCGCCCGAAGGACACCAGAAGTCCCAGCGGAAGCGAAAAAATAAGGGTCAGAAAGAAAATTTCTGCCGTTACTCCCAATCCTTTTATAAGCTGCATCAGCATCACTGATATACTCATTATCCTGCCTCACTTTTCTCTTTTTCCTTTTAACGAACACAGGGCAGAAAAAGATATTTCTGCCCCATTGCTCCGTTTTTATTTTTTTTACTTATTTCCCGAGACATACACTGTCTGACAAACCATATTTTTCTGCGATGGTTGCAAAAGTACCGTCATCTACCATCTCAAGCAGTGTACCTTCTACCTGATCCTTCAATTCCTCATTGCCCAGCAAAAATCCGATACCATACTGTTCTGTAGCAAGCTTTTCATCAAGCTTTACATAACCGTCTCCTCTTGATGCAATCTGATAATCAGCTACACCGATATCAATAGCAAGGGCATCAATGGCACCCTGCTCAAGATCCATAAATGCTGTATTATAATCGGAATATTGTGTCAATTCTGCAAAGGTTGCCGCAAGATCTGCTGCATCTCCCTCAAGAGCTGCCAGCGCGGAGGAATCCTTCTGAACGCCAACCTTCTTCCCTGCAAGATCAGTCTGGGCAGTAATTCCGGAATCTGCAGCCACTACAAATACCTGGCTGTTATCAACATAGGGAACACTCCATGTATAATCGTCCTCACGACCGTTCATGGTAAAACCGTTCCAGATACAGTCAATGGATCCTGATGAAAGCTCCATATCCTTGGAGTCCCAGTCAATAGGCTGTTTTACAAGTTCCCAACCGTTACGGTCACACACTTCCTGTGCAAGTTCCAGATCAAAACCGGTGTATTCACCATTCTCATCCATATAGCCGTAAGGAGGAAATTCTGCGTCAAATCCTACGGTAAAGGTTCTTCCCTCTTCTGTAGTTTCCGTTTTCTCTGCAGTTTCTTCTGTCTCTGCAGACTCATCTGTTTCAGTTGCTTCAGTCACTTCTGCCCCCTCTGCAGCAGTAGCCGATGTCTTTTCTGACCCGCATCCTGCAAGCAGACTTACTGCCATAACGGCAGACACTGACAATACCAAAAATTTTTTCATAATAACTCTCCTCTTTCCTTGATCTGTATGTATGTCACTGCATCATGTTATCATACTAAAGCGCCACCATACGTTTATCATGCTATCATGGCAAAAAAGATTCGTCAAGATATTATGAAAAATCCTTTTCATACTGCCCCACAATATCCATGATCTCCCTCGCATATTTGGGATACTTTTCCGCCAGATCTTTGATCTCGGCCTGGGCTTTCCCTGCAATCACTTCCTTGTTATAATCCATTCTTCTTCTCAGTGACTGTCGTCTGATGATCAGATTATGACGTATTTCCACCATTTCCTTTTTATCCAGCAAAGCCGCCGTCTGATGAAGCCAGATCACAGGATCCTGTACCTGATATCTTCTGAGTTCATGAAGCAGATTTTTCTGGCACTCGTCAAGAGCCTTTTCCGTCTTATAGTAATGCTCCCGTTCCTCTTTTTCTCTCTGGTACTGCTGCCAGCTGTTCAAAAGTTCCTTTGCACTTGAGACACTGTATTTCAGATAGAGATAATCAAGCAGATGAGTATTGTTTACATATCTGATCTTCACGGTATTCTGCAGCCGTATAATTCTGCTGATGCCGCTCTCCACCTGCTTCAGTTCCTGCACTGCACTGTTATGTTTTATGAAAATGGCAGTGATGGCCGCAGCTCCCAGCGCCGCAGCGGCAAAATACCCCATCCTGGCATTCATATTCAGTCCAAACTGTAGCACAAACAGGATCAGGATACAGATCACCACCGCCGTCGTACAGACGATCGCCATGGATCTGGAATCCTCGATCATGCGGTTCAGTTCATTCCGTCTGAAAAGATAGGCATGCTTTTCCCCGTCCAGTCTGCGCAGATCCCTCTTAATCAGTTCCTGATACTCTTCCGCCTTTGACAGCTTTTCACAGCCTTCCTGGATCTCATCCTCCATCCGCTCCAGTTGTCTGAACTTAGTCTCGCTCATCCTGCTTTCCTTTTTCAGATAACCGGACTGCACTGTTTCCAGCTCATTGATCTGTCTGGCATAGGTTTGAAGAAGCGCCTTTTCCTCTTCGGGAAGAGCTTCAATTTCCTCCATATCCTTCAGATAGGAAGTAACCATATTGTATTCGTGCTGGAGATTTTCCAATTCTCTGGAAGCTTCCGCAATCTGTTCCAGACATCCTCTTACGTACTCATCCCGCTGTTTCTTGTCGTGAATCTGAAGATCGTCTCTGTCATATACAATCTCATTCCAGTCTTCCACTTCATAGATGGGATCTTCTCTTTGAATCAGACTGTTTTTCCATTTTGCTAATTTCTGAAATAAACCCATAATTCCTCTTCTTTGGCTCTCTTACTGCGACACATTCTCACGGTACTTATCCTTCATTTCCGAGATGATCTTGTCTATCTCTTCATAATAAGAAGCCGTATTTCCTTCGTCTCTGTAAATTTTGAGTGCGGAGAGCATTCTGTTTTCTCTGGTTGCCTCAAACTGTCCTCTCGCCGCCTCATAAAGCTTCTCCACCTTCAAGGACAATTCATAGTACTGCCCATTATCTGCGATAAAAGATATATATTCACCTTCACTGAGCTGATTTCTTACTGCCGAAAGGTACTGAATACCGGATTCTTCTCTCCCCGACAATTCATATGCCTTTTTCAAATATTTTGCCGCGCTTTCAAATTGAAAAAGATGGCTGTATGCCACTCCCATATTATGATATAAAAGCGGTCTTAGCTCATTTTCCGTCTCCGGCAAAAGTGAAAGCAGCCTGTCATACTCCTGAAGTGCCAGCTGATATCTTCCGTTTTTCATCAGAAAATCTCCCTGCTTTTTCTGCTTCTCATACTGGCTTAAGCCCGCATTGTCCTTAAGTACGGCATCAATTTTTTCTCTTTCTTCTCTGCTTAAGTAATTCACATAGTCGAGTATGGTGTTAACAAAGGTGCCCGGCTGGCATCCTCTCTGAAACAGTGTCAGCAACTGGTGGCTCAGCTCTGTCAGCCCGCACTCCTCATCAAGCCACCCCGCAAGCTCCTTATCCATGATACCTGCATCAATCATAAAAGGGTTGCTGGCAAACAGATAACACAATTCCTCCACGCAATATACATTGGCACAAATACTTTCTATATGATATGGATTTTCTGCATACCGACCGGTACATAATAATACGTTTCCCACTGTCTTCTCCTTTTTACGCCCCGCAAAGTGCGTCGGCGTTTGGCCTATACGGTGATTGTCTGGGTCCAGCCCTTGCCGCTTGAGGGAAGGATTTCTCCAAAGCCCATGTCCTCTATTGTGGCCACAACCTGATTGACGGCACTCATCTCTATGTGAAACTTAAGCCTTGTGGTATTCTTTGGGCGTTCCGGCAATCCGTCCAGCACAAGCCTTTTGTCTATGACCTTTTCCCCGGTAAGCGGTGTGATCATAAGATCCACGGTGTTGCCGCTTTCCAGAATCACTTCAAAATCCGCGCTCACCTCATACCAGTTGGTGCCTGCGTCCAGAATGGCAAAGTAAGAATCCTCTCCCCGCCTTTTCACTTTCATTCCTATGTTCGACTTCAGCTTGTCAGCGCCGAGATAGACATGAGTTTTACTTTCCTCACTGGGAGAAAGTCTCTCGAGAGCCCCATAGCAGGCCCCTTTGCTGTAAAGATTATTCCCCTGAAAAACTCTTCTGTTTCTGCACAGATATCGCAGCGAGTCACCTGCCCAGTTTTCTTTAAAGCCGTCACCCAAAAGATATACCGTGGAAAACATCCCGCCATCCATCTCCGCTTCCGCGATTCTTAAAAATTTTTTATCCAGTTTCTGTTTTCTTTCTTTCTGCTCCGTTTCCTCTGTTCCGAACTCTTCCCTTACCATATCCGGATAGCTGTTGCTGTTGATAAAAACAACCTGGGGTGTAGTTCTTTTGTTACATTCAAAGCAGATACTCTTTAAACTGCTGCTATAATCAAAAATCATTACATTGTATTTCCACAGATCAGCCGGCTGATGAAGCACATAATAATAGAAGCTTTCCACATGGCTCTGAAAAAAGATATGATCCGTCTTGAGTGACAGGGCTGCCGCCACTTTTGAAAGGACCTCCACCATGGAGGGTGTCAGGTCTTCCACCGTAAACATGAATGCTTCCACCTGGCCAAGGGAAAGTCTCATATTCATCAGAGAGAGACTTCTTTTCACAAACAATGTCAAAAGGGCTGTTGGATCGTAACCCTCTCCCTCTATCATGACCTCCTCCCCTCTCTCAGCAAGCGTGAGGAGATCTTCCACAAGGATTCCCTCTTCTTCCTTTGCGTACTTTAATGCTTCTTTTCCGTAAAACCATTGGTTGACACCGCTTCTTTTGCAAAGTACAGTAGGAATATTATATTGTTCGGTTCCTGCAACGCTGGAGACGGTCTCCACTTCATCCGTATCCAGAACGCAATAACTGATCTGCGATGCCGCTTTTCCAAGGTCATAGCCCACCGCCACTTTTTTGCTGTTCTTCCTCTCTGTCTGCTCCTTCAGCCCGGTAAACATGTTTTTAGCTCCTTTACATCAAATGGAATAATTTTTCTACCATAAATTCCTTTTCAAAATATTCGTGAAGAAGAGTGCCCATGGTATCCTCATCGCTGAGCGTCCGGCAGGTGGCAATGTCATTGATCAGATTATATTTGCTTTCTTTCTGCTCCCTGTCCGTATCACTTCTGCTCAAGGTGCCGCTTTGTGTCAGGTGTTCTTTATCCTCGCCTGTCTCCGTAATGTAATACTGCATTTTTTCTCCAAAGAAAAGAATGAACTGTTTCACGCAGATACCGCTAAACATATCCTTCATCTCTTCCGTGGTATACTCCCCTTCATCCTTTTCCACCAGATAGTGAATGATCGCCCTGTTTCCTTCTGATGTCTTATACTGAACCATGGTCTTGTCCGCGAACTGCCTCATAAAGGCGATATTATCCGCATACTCTTTGAAATAAGGAAAATACATTTCTTGTGCCAGAAGTTCTTTCAAAAAATGCACCAGAAAACGGGAAATTTTTTCATCAATCTTACGCTTGTTCTCAGCATAATAGGCAGTGTACGCCAATTTACATACGAGAGGAATCTCTTCCTGCCTGTCGATCACTCTCTGGAGCTGCTCCATAATAAAGTCATCAGTCACCTTCTCACTGACAAAGTAATCGTAACAGCTTTGGGAAAGAAATGCCATTTCCACATCCGCCCTTGCTCCGCCTGCAATATAATCCTTAAATATTTCTGTCTTTTCACTGACAAAAGCTCCCGTATATAAAATCTGTATCAGAATTCTCTCACAGATTTCATAGACATCCACGCAAAAAGCTTTTGCCGCCTTATAGATATCCCTCATGGTCTTGACCGTGCCGTGATAATAAGAAACCAGATATTTCAGCAGATGCTCATCATATTTTCCTGCCTGAAAAGCCGTAAATACAAGCGCCGTCAAGGTATCATCCGGAGGTGCGATCTCAAGAGCGATCAGTCTGCTGCACAGACGCATGATACTTTTTCCGTCAATACCATGTCCACCTTTTAGCCTGATCCATTCATAAGCTTTTTCATACATTCCACGAATGACCATGAAACGTATCACTTCCGCATAGTCTCTGTTTTCCACCATATCCGGTGTCATATCCGAAAGGATCTGATCAAGCTCCATAATCTTGTCGCTGTCATAAAAGAAATGGATCAGTTTCATCCGGATTTCCTTCCGAAGGCTCGGAATTAACGCATTCGACTCCGATACTCTCCGCATGATCTGTGCATTTACATCATTGATCACGGCAAGCATTTTGCCTCGCTCACACATCCATAAATCAAAATCCACATTGTCCCTGACAAAAGGTGCAGCCATCTGCGCAAGCTTGTCCGGTATCAGGAGACGCTCCAGTTCATAGTCACTCTCACTGCAATAGCGGTTACCACTTCCGTCTTCCAGGAAAATACGGCAGTCACTTCCATAGACAGGAATATAAACCTCTCTGCTGCTGATCTCAAACCTGACTTCTTCCCGCTTCTTTTCATAAACAATGATCACTTTCCTGATATCAGATCTTTTGAGCAGAAGCCTCTGGATGAAAATCACATCAGAAAGTCCCTTTGCCGTCTCCTCAGTGATCATCCCTTCCGTAATAATGTTGCGATATAAGTATGCAAGCCATTTGTTGCTCTTGCCTTTCAGCATCTGAAATATCACAAAGCGCTCAATCTGCTCCTTGTAGTTCTCATATAATTCCGGATAAAGATCTTTATTTTTATGTACATACGCATAAAGGAACGCATTGTGAAGACTGTCAAGACTGCTGTCGAAGGCGAAATACATCAGCACCATCTTTGGCAGCTTTACGTTTTCCGACAACTCGCATGACATCATATAATACTCATATAACCTGGTGATACGAAGCTCCCTTTCAATTCCCAGGGCATACCATTTGAAATATTCTTTTCCCGTCATATTCCCCTTGATCAGGAGCGTACAGACAGCTCTCAGGACCTCATCTGACGGTGAAATTTCATAGCATTTTTCCAGAATTGCATAGATTCCTTTTGTAAACTGCTTCTGTTTTAAGGAAAGATAAACAATCTGTTCCACCATATCCTTGCGGATCAGGTCTTTCTTCATTGCATAAGTAAGTACCTGAAGTTCAAACTCCTCAAGCTTCATGAGCAGGGAAGGACTTCCTGTGATCAGGTTCCATGCCTCAATATAAAGCACCGGGCTGATACATCCCAGTTTAAAATGTTCCTCAAGGACCATCCACTTTTTGGAAGGACTTTTGCTGTATTCCTCCGACAAATATAAGAGCAGCCAGGCTATCCTCCAGTTATCGGAATTTTGGGTGTAGATTCTCTCTACCTGTTCCGCTATATCATCAATGTACTCCTCATCTCTGCCAAGGAGTGTGGTCAGATAAAGATAATAACAGTACAAAACAGGTTCAAAATGTTCTTCTATATATTCTTTTGCCTGATACAGCATCCAGCTCGCCTCATTGTATCTTTCCTGAGTGATCAGAAGCTGCACCTGCAATAGCTTTGATGAAACATCTTTGTCATCAGCTTCCACAAGATTATCTATTATTTTTTCTGTTTCCTGCATCCATGAGGAAGCGCTGATTTTTTTTGCACGGAAAGCTTCATAATATTGCATCAGTTCCACAATAATGTGCTTTTTTCTCATGCGTGCTGCCGGAATTCTGCTCCTTGCGGAAGGCGTATAGACAAGGATAGAAACCTTTAAATCTGTATAGGCATTATACAGCCTTATGGTTCCGAAATTTTTTCCTCCGTGCAGTTTTTCTTCCGAGACATAAAAAGGCAGTCTGTAGCAATTTCCGAGGAAGTCTTCGTCACGAATCCTGTTTTTCTCAAGCACAAGGAAGTCTCCCTCTGCTTCTATCATCAGTTCAGAATATCCCCAGCCGTTACGGTTAATCACAACCTTATATTCTGTATCTTCCTTTGGTGATTCAATCCTGATCTCGGTTTCCTCAAGCAGAAATTCCACCTTCTGTTTTTTCTTTACTTCCAGCAGAAATTCCTCAACATTCTGTTCTCTCTTTTCTCCGCCGGAAAGTCCCCTGTATACCACCTCATACTGTCTGTCCGCGCCTTTGAAAACCTGCGTAAATTCTTTGGAATAAAACAGGTTTACCGCCTCTTCAAAACTGGTCTTTGCAAGATTGGTAAAATGAAACAGATTTCTGATGTTACCAAGACTTGATTCAACAGATACCGGCAGGACGGACACCTCATAGGGAATACTGTACTCTCCCTGATTGGAAATAATGCAGAATTCTCCCTTGACCGATTCTCCTTCTTCCATATCAGAAGCATCAAACTGATAGCTGATCTCCTCTCCGGAACCGACAAATTTCTCCGTCAGGCATTTCATTCTGAGATTACCGGAAGTCACACTTCCCTCTGTCATGCAGCCTTCAGGTCCATAGATAAAGAAAGACCCTTCATAAATTTCACCGCCATGCACAGTCAGTTCTATTCTCGGGATTGAAAAATCCAGGAAATGATTGTCTTTATGAAATTCTCCTGCCAAAATTCTGTCTACCGCGCTGTACACCTTATGTATTCCTCCGAGCCGCTGTTTCTCTTTTGGTATAGTACACTATCGTATGTATAGTATACCATTGAATAGTATACCATTATCAGGCCTATTTTCGCAACGCAGATTTATAGAATTACAGTTCAGGCATGAAATAGTACAAAGGTGCGTGAATGCTTGCACGCGAAGCACCCTTTGTATTATTTCATGAGCTGAGCGCCTGCATATGAGCAAAAGGCTGAGCCGCTGCAGCGGCGCCGGCTGCGCAGCAGACGCTTTTGTGAATACAGGCGTTCAGTACCTCCTGAACTGTTTTCTTAATACAGGCGTTCAGTATCTCCTGAACTGTTTCATCCCTCTCATCCCGGCTCAGCAATTCTGCTCACACCCACATAAATATTGGAAATACTGTACCAGGTAGGATAGTCTACAACCCCTGTCTGCGGCAGATCAAAGATTCTCTGGAAAGTGCGAACCGCTTCTGCTGTGGCCGGGCCGTAAATTCCGTCCGCAGCGATCTTTGGAATTGCCGGATAATTCTGGGCAATGCGGTTCAACTGGCTTTGCATCTGTCTGACCTTTTCTCCTGAAGAACCGATCGTCAGATCATATCCCGGAAAAGAGGATGGTACTCCCGAGATACTTTGTGCCGTGTTGATATACATATCATTTCCGTAATAATAACGAATAATCTCAATCGGTCTGTAACCTTCATTTGCCAGATACTGAGATCCCCACTGACTAAGGCCATCACAAGTCACTCTCCTTCCGTCACAGTAAGCCGTCAGGATCGGCTGTCTGACTCCCGGTCTTGACAGATAATTTGCAAAAATGGAATCCACCACGCGATCAACATTTTCATAGATATTTCTTCCATACATCCACTTCTGGTCATAGGCAGTAGATGAGGTGATGGTAAAGTTATATCCCTTATTGCGATACCCCGAAATCGTCACTCATTCGGGGTTGAGGTAAAAAATCACACAAATTAATTTTAAAGCGAATTACGATTTGTTCCTGTGTAATGTCGATACGTTCAATCAACTTGTTTACAAGCACTCGCTGTGTATGACAATCGGCTTCTTCAAACACTTGCTTCCATGTAGGAAGTTTTGTTTTTAATTCTTCCCATTCGCTATTTCTGACAGCAGTTTCCTTTAAGGTTTGTTCCTTTTCTTTAATGAGCTGTTTTTGTACTTCTTCCTGCTCCTGCTGTCTGTGAATGGCGTTTGCAATTTCTTCTACGCTCAAAGGATAATCACCTGTCATAGCTTCTGGAATGTGACTTTGCATAACCTCAATTCCATGGGTAATCTTGTCTAATTCTTTGTTCAGTTTCTTTATTTCTGCTTCAATCGCCTTTTTCTCCTTGTTCTGGTTGGCTTCAATTTCACTCATTATATCCTCGTTTTCTTGAAGCTTACTTATGTACTCGCCCAAACATTCAAAGACTATTTTTTCTATCTTATCGGCTCGAAATTGATTTGCCTTTTCATGTGGTATACCGATTTGCGCTGATTGACACCGATATACAGGGGTTTTACTTGCTCGCTTTTCGCCTGTGTCCTTTATTGTCCAATAATTATATTTTGTTCCATTTGTTAATTTTCTTCCACAATATCCGCAATAAGCTACGTCTATAAGGGATAACATACCGTCGTTCCTCCTTATTACTTTTACATTCTTATGTTCCAATGTTTTAATATACTTGTCTGACCTGCACTTTCTCTTATCCTGCGTTCTGTTCCATGTGTCTCCGTCAATAATCTGTATATTTATATTGGGAGACGTTGCTTTTATCCATTCCTCACTATCTAATCTGTGATACTTACCATTTTTACGCTCCCTCCGCTTATATGCAACGTGTCCTGCATATATGGGATTGGTTAAAATACTTGTTATCGTACCACTTTTCCAAACATCTTTAGGAGCCAGGCTTTTGTAGCGTTCATCTTCATTTAAAAGTTTTGCAATTTTGCTTGAACCGTACTCCTTATTCAAGGAAAGACTATAAATATATTTCACAACCTCTGCCTGCTCTGGAATGATTACTAAATGGTGCAGTGCCCGTCCGTGTTTGCTGATTTCTCCCGATAATACTAATTCATAACCATAAGGAGCAGAGCCACCCATAAATTTCCCCTTCTGTACTAACTTTTGAGCGGTATCCTTTACTCGCATTCCTGTATCGGAACTGCTTTTCTGTGCGTTACCATATCGGAGAGCTAAAACCATTTGCCCCATAATATCGTCACTTTCGGGGGAGATACATCCGTCTTTAACGGTATAAATATCTACATCATTATTTTTCAAAGTCATGACATATGCCCCGATTTCCCACATTCTACGCCCAATACGGTCATCTTTATAGGCTACTAAAATATCGTATTCCCTTTTCCGTGCGTCATTTAGAGCTTCCTGTAAAACATCACGGTCTGCAACAGCATTTTTATATCCGCTGTTGCTTCCCTCAAAGTATTCCTTTGTGTCTAATTTCCAATCAGCCTGTTTTTCAACGTACTCCTTTACAAGCTGTCTTTGTACCGATAAATCTCCGTCTGCCTCCAATTGTTGGTTAGAGCTAACTCGGAGCAACATTCTAACTCGTTTCATATAGCAACAACTCCTTTCGCTTTGGCTAGGAGATAATCCCCTAGCCTGTTATTTTCTAAGCTGTTCATGCAGAACGCTGATAAGGATTGACCTTACTTCCTGCTTGATAGCTTCTTCGTCCTTTACCTGTTGTGGAAATTCTAAAACAACTTTCATTCCACCGTGATTTGTTTCTATTTGCTGATAGGTCGTATTTGTCATAGACAGCTCCATATCAATATTGTTCATTACAATATTATTATTCTGGAGCATGTCACATTCGGTTTGTTTACCCATGGACATCAACTCCTTTCTCTGATTTTATCAACCTCCTTGTATAGCTCACCCATTTATTTCATCTACTGTCATCGAAACAATTCTTCCGAGACTTCCCCTATACCAAAAGGATTATTCTCTGCTATATTTTCAAGAGCAACATTATCATTTTCCTTCTGACTACGGTTTTCTTTTTGAGGATTATCTAACACTTCTACAACGTTATTCAAATTTTCCCCTATATCGGATATATTTTTATGTTCCGTCAATCCACTCTTTTTTGCCCGTAACCTTTTCTGTCTCTCTCTTGATGATTGCCTTTTTTGACAAGCCATCTCATAATTATATATTTGTTGAGGGCAGGTAAGAAATTTTCCTTTTTCCACACTCTCATCATGTACAACATACATTTCATGATTGTTGACCAAATCGTGAATTATCTGATTCGTTATACTTATATCTAAATTGCAGTAATAACTGCAGTCTTGCACCAAGGTTTGATAATACATTCCCTCATCTACTCTGACATTCCAACCATTTTTGCACATCTCTGTTCTTAAATAAAATATAACAGCTATTACAACCGCTCCATGCTGATTTCTTAACATTCTGATGGTCGGACTGGTTAAAAAATCTGTCTCAAAGGTCAAATAATCCAGCTTTTGTTTGTATGCGACACCATTTTCACGATAAAGCCCGTATAATGGTGTAAATTCTAAAATTAATTAAAAGAGCCAAGTGCT
>CAMEIH010000047.1 GCA_945917985.1 uncultured Clostridium sp.
CCGGATAAGGGGAAGGTAAAGCCTACAGATCAGGATATGGGCTATTATTTCCAGGGATACACCTTCGTGATCGGAGCAGATAACGCATGTTATAAAAAGACGCTTTTGCTGGAAAACAAAGAAAATAGGCGGGTTTTAAGGATCCCCTTGGATGAGCGCTACAGGCCTGACATTAAAAACAATTTAAAGGATCAATTAAATGTAGATTTAACAGGATTTGCTGCTAAGGTTCCTCTTGGAAGTGTTCCGAAAGGAAATTACCGCTTCGGAATGCTGGTAGAGGATCGCTGTTCCAGACAGAAGCTGGTGGGTTACAGCAACTGGGTACTGCAGGCAGGAGATGAGTCGGGACAGGTGAAAGAAGAAAAGACCACAGGAAAGGCAGGCAGTGATAATGGATTATAAGGAAGCTTATGAAAAAGAGCATATCAAAACCGCAGATCTGGCAGAGCGTGTGGCGGTTCTGGAGGCCAAAAATGAGGAACTTACCTTTAAGCTTGGCAGGATCAAGAACAACCCCCTCTGGAAAGCCAGTGCTCCTTTGAGAAAAGGCATGCACTTTGTGATCAGGCAAAGGGACAGGCTGAAAAACTGCGGAAATCTGAAAGGCGTTGTGGCCAAGATAAAGTATAAGCAGATTGAGCATAAGGCCATGGAACAATTCGGAACAAAAAGCTTTCCCGATGAAGAAAGGGCAAGGAGGGAGCGGGAGCAGGTCTTTGAGAGAATGGTGAAGATCAGTATCCTGGTGCCTCTGTGGAATACGCCGGAAAATTTCCTTCGTGAAATGATCGAATCCGTTACCGCCCAGACGTATCAAAACTGGGAGCTCTGTCTGGCGGATGGCTCAGATGGTGATCATGCTTATGTGGAGACGATTGTCCGGGAATATCAGGAGAAGGATGGCAGAGGAAGAATCCTTTATAAAAAACTGGAAAAGAATGAGGGAATCGCGGGGAACACCAACCGGTGCCTTGCCATGGCAACGGGAGAGTACATTGGGCTTTTTGATCATGATGATATTTTGCATCCCAGCGCTCTGTACGAGTATGTGAAGGTGATCAATGAGAAGAACGCAGATTACATATATTGTGATGAGACCACCTTTAAGAGCGGTGATATCAATAAGATGCTGACCATGCATTTTAAACCCGATTACGCCATTGACAATCTCCGTGCCAACAATTATATCTGTCATTTCAGTGTGTTTGCAAGGCAGCTTCTCGACGGAACGGAACTGTTCCGCACGAAATTTGACGGAAGCCAGGACCATGATATGATCCTGCGTCTCACCGACCGGGCAAAGAATGTGGTGCATGTGCCAAAGCTTCTCTACTATTGGCGAAGCCATCCGGGAAGCGTTGCCTCCGATATCAATGCCAAGCCTTACGCCATCCAGTCCGCAAAGGATGCGGTGGCAGACCATTTGAGGCGCCATGGTTATGAACATTTTCAGATTACCTCAACGAGAGCTTTTGAGACGATCTTTAAGATCAGATACCAGATCATCGGTGATCCTAAAATATCAATCGTTATTGCAAACAAGGATCACTTAGAGGATCTGAAACGCTGCATCACTTCCATCAAGGAAAAGTCCACATATGAGAATTATGAGATCATCGTGGTGGAAAACGGCAGCGAGACAGAGGAAATATTTGATTATTATGAGAAATTAAAGGATGATCCTCAGATCAAGGTGGTTACCTATACGGATAAAGGAAGCTTTAACTATTCCAAGGTCAACAATTTCGGGGTAAAGGAAGCCTCCGGAGATTATATTCTGCTTCTCAATAATGACACCCAGGTGATCACCGTAAACTGGATGGAGGAGCTTCTCATGTATGCCCAGAGAGAGGATGTGGGCGCAGTGGGAGCCAAGCTGTATTACGGAAACAAGACGATTCAGCATGCAGGTGTGGTCCTTCAGCTCGGTGCGCACAGGACGGCCGGACACAGCCACTACGGGCAGCATCGGGATAACCTTGGGTATATGGGAAGACTCTGTTATGCCCAGGATGTTTCA
Organism: uncultured Clostridium sp.; assembly: GCA_945917985.1. GTDB lineage: Bacteria > Bacillota > Clostridia > Lachnospirales > Lachnospiraceae > Suilimivivens. The sequence goes on from CAMEIH010000047.1 coordinate 2,024, forward strand.
GCGGTAACGGGAGCCTGCCTTCTGGTGAAAAAGAAGCTGTTTGAAGAAGTAGGCGGACTTGATGAGAGCTTTGCCATCTCTTTAAACGATGTGGATTTCTGCTTAAAACTCCGGGAAAAAGGGCTTTTGAATGTGTTTACACCTTTTGCGGAGCTGTATCATTTTGAGTCTGTATCCAGAGGGCTGGATGATCAGGGGGAGAAAGCGGCGCGCTACAATGATGAGTCCGAAAGATTCAGGGAAAAGTGGAAGGAAGTCCTTGAAAAGGGCGATCCCTACTATAATCCAAACTTTTCGCTGGATCGCAGTGACTTTGCTTTGAAAATATAGATATGTTATGGTATACTTTAACATAGTTAACAGAGCTGACTGGGTCATTTTCAGTTAGAAAGAAATTTTTCGGGAGGATTTGCTATGAGCTACAAAGAGCAGTATGATTTTTGGTTAAGCGATGCCTATTTTGATGAGGCAACGAAAGAAGAACTTCGCAGTATCGCAGGAAATGAAAAGGAAATCGAAGATCGTTTCTATAAGGAACTCGAATTTGGTACAGGTGGTTTACGCGGCGTGATCGGAGCAGGAACCAACCGCATGAATATTTATACGGTAAGAAAGGCTACCCAGGGACTTGCAAACTATATTATCAAGCAGGGGGGCAAGGACAGAGGTGTGGCAATCGCATACGATTCCAGAAGAATGTCACCGGAATTTGCAGACGAAGCTGCGCTTTGTCTTGCAGCAAACGGTATCAAGGCATTTGTATTTGATGCTCTTCGTCCCACACCCGAGCTTTCCTTTGCACTCCGCACTTTGAAGTGCATCTCCGGAATTGTCATTACGGCAAGCCACAATCCTCCGGAATACAACGGATACAAGGCATACTGGGAGGACGGTGCACAGGTGACCGCACCCAGAGACAAGGAAATTATCACAGAGGTTAAGAATGTAACAGATTATCATGAAGTGAAGACCATGAGCAAGGAAGATGCTATGGCAGCAGGACTTTATCAGGTAATCGGCAAGGAAATCGACGATGCCTATATGGCAGAGTTAAAGAAGCAGATCATCCATCCTGAAATTATCAAGGAAGTTGCGGATGATATCAAGATCGTATATTCTCCTTTCCACGGAACAGGAAATGTGCCGGTCAGAAGAATTTTATCAGAGCTTGGATTTAAGCATGTGTATGTGGTTCCCGAACAGGAGCTTCCCGATCCGGACTTTACCACACTGGAATATCCCAATCCCGAGGATCCCAAGGCATTTACACTTGCACTTGAGCTGGCAAAGGAAAAGAACGCGGATATCGTACTTGCAACCGATCCCGATGCAGACCGTCTCGGTATTTATGCGCTTGATACCAAATCAGGTGAGTATGTTCCGTTCACAGGAAACATGTCAGGAATGCTGATCGCAGAGTATATTCTCCGTGAAAGAACAGCAACCGGAACCATGCCCGAAAATCCTGCACTGGTGACTACCATCGTTACCACAAATATGGCAGGAGCCATTGCGAGAGACTACGGCGTTAAATTTATTGAAGTGCTGACTGGATTTAAGTATATCGGTGAACAGATCAAGTTCTTTGAGCAGTCCGGATCCAACAATTATGTATTCGGTCTTGAGGAAAGCTACGGATGTCTGGCAGGAACCCACGCGAGAGATAAGGATGCGGTAGTAGCCGTTATGTGCTTATGTGAAGTGGCTGCGTGGTGCAAGAAGAACGGCATCACAGTCTGGGATCAGATGTTAAAGCTCTATGAGAAATACGGATATTTCAAGGAAACCCAGTATGCGATCACATTAAAGGGTATCGACGGTGCAGCGCAGATCGCTGAGATGATGAATAAGCTCCGCAGCAATCCACCCAAGAATTTCGGTGATCTGAAGGTGAAGGAAATCAGAGATTACGACAAGGATGAGGCAATCAATCTGGAGACCGGTGAGAAGAAGAGCACGGGTCTGCCGAAGTCAAATGTTCTATACTTTGACCTTACCAACGATTCCTGGTGTTGTGCAAGACCTTCCGGAACAGAACCCAAGATCAAGTTCTATATGGGTGTGAAGGGTACAAGTCTTGAGGATGCACAGGCTAAGGTTGAGAAGCTGACCGAGGATTTGAAGGCTTACTTATAAAATATTTTGACTAGTTAATAAACGCAGTGGACGAATTATTATGCTGTTTGGACGCGCTCTCGCTCTACCAAAACGCAGCGGTACTAAGCGCGCGCCGCTCTATTAGCAGCGCTTGCTAAGTGCCGGCGTTTTGCTAAGGTCCAGCGCAGGATAATATTTCGTCCACTGCTTGTTACACAGCAATAGACAGTAATATGGTTCTATGCAGGGCCTTGTAAAAGCGTCGGTCCTTGGCTTCTGTATTTTAGAAGCCTAGTACCGCTACGCTTTTAGAAGAGCGAAAGCGTGCCCAAAGAGAACTATATACTGTCTATTGCGTGCGTACATTGGGGATATATTTCATTAATTACATTACACTTATCATTTTTGCAGACAGGAGCAGCGATGGGAAAGATTCTTAAGGCCAGCAACTTAAAGAAAACAATACATTACCTGAAAAAGAACGGCTTCAGGCAGGCTTTTTTTGCGGCCAGAGAGCGGATTGATTCCGAGCGGGCGGATGATTATGTCTACCAGGCACCATCCGAGGAGGAAATCTCACGGCAGATAGCTGATGGCAGTAAATTTACCGTGAAGTTCAGCATCCTGGTACCGACCTATGAAACAAGAGAAGATTATTTAAGAGCCATGGTGGACTCTGTGCTTGATCAGACCTATGGCAATTTTGAACTGATCCTTGCAGATGCCAGCGAATCGGATCAGGTAGAGCGGGTAATAAAAACCTATGATGATAAGAGGATCCTGTATAAGCGGCTGAAACAGAACGGCGGCATATCCACCAATACAAATCAGGCTTTAATGTATGCCACAGGTGACTATGCAGCGCTTCTCGATCACGATGATGTGCTGACCAGGGATGCTTTGTATGAGATGGCATCCTGTATATGGAATGCAGAAAACAGAAACATAGAATTACAACTGTTATATTCTGATGAAGATAAATGCGACGAGAACGGAACTGATTTCTATGAGGTACATAGAAAAGAAAAATTTAATCTTGATTTGATTTTATCCAATAATTATATCTGTCATTTTATGGTGATGAAAAGGCAGATGATGCAGGAACTTCAGCTTCGCAGTGTCTGCGATGGCGCACAGGACTATGATCTGGTGCTCAGGGCTGTCAGTCTGATGCTGGGAAAGGATAAGAAAAGAAAAAAAGCGGAGCAGCTTCCTATAGAGCATGTTCCCCGGGTACTCTATCACTGGAGATGTCACAGCGCATCCACAGCGGAGAATCCGGAGAGCAAGCGGTATGCCTATGAGGCAGGAAAACGGGCGGTGGAGGATTTTATGCGGCTTAGAGGATGGAAGGGGAAGGTTTCCCATTTGCGACATCTGGGCTTTTACCGCATCGACTATGAACCGGATCTGCTTACCAACAGACCGGATGTAGGCCTGGTGGGAGGAAGACTGCTTGATAAAAACAATAAAATAACTGGTGGTATTTATAATAACTCCGGCGAGGGATTGTATCTGGGTCTGCATAAGGAATACAGCGGATATATGCACCGGGCTGCCCTTCAGCAGGAAGCGGAGATGATCGATGTCAGGTGTATGATCGCGTCGGATGAGGCGGAAAAGATTCTGGAGGAAATGACCGGTCTTCCTTATCTGAAAAATTCTCAGACAGGCCGGTTTGATTATAGGGGAAGCCTGAAAGATGACGCGGATTATCTGGAGATCAGCAGGAAGCTCTGTGAAAAAGTGAGAGAACACTCCATGCGGATTGTCTGGGATCCTGCTATGACAGAGAAAATAAAATAATTAAATCATGATTTGACCATTGAAAGGGCGAAAAAAGTGGCAGATGAGAGAACACTCACAACAGTAGTGATTCCCAATTACAATGGAATAGAATATTTGAAAAATTGTCTGGATTCTCTTCTGAAAGGAATCAATGTGCCGGAGATTATTGTGGTGGACAATGGTTCTTCGGATGGAAGCCGTGAGCTTGTCACGGCAGAATATCCTGAGGTCAGACTGATCACATTTGCGGAAAACAGAGGCTTTGACGCTGCCGTAAATGCCGGGATCAAAGCGGCGGATACGGAGTATGTGTTTCTTTTAAACAATGATACGGTGGTAGCGGAAAATTGTGTGGAAGAGCTGGAAAAGGCAATGGAAAACGCTGACCGCTGTTTTTCCGTTGGCGCTAAGATGATAAATATGAAATTCCCGGGGAAAATAGATGATGCGGGGGATTTTTACTGTGCGCTCGGCTGGGCCTTTGCCAGAGGGAAGGATAAGGATGTTTCCGGATATCAGAAACCCGGAAGAATTTTTGCAGCCTGCGCAGGAGCGGCTGTTTATCGGAGAGAGCTTTTTGAAACCGTTGGTTATTTTGATGAGGAGCATTTTGCTTATCTCGAGGATATTGATATCGGATATCGTGCCAATATTCTGGGATACCGGAGTGAATATGCACCAAAGGCTGTTGTCTATCATGCAGGCAGCGGGTTCAGCGGATCAAGGCATAACCCTTTTAAGGTGGACCTGACTGCCAGAAACAGTATTTACCTTATTTATAAAAATATGCCTGTGCTGCAGATGATTCTCAATCTTCCCTTTTTATTAATAGGATATCTGATCAAATTTCTTTTCTTCCTGAAAAAGGGAATGGGAAAGGTTTATATTAAGGGAATTGCAAAGGGATTTCGGCTCTCCTTTTCCGAGAGGGGAAGAAAAAACAAAGTAAAGTTTAAGGCAAAGAATCTGCCTCATTATCTTTATATTCAGTGGGAACTCTGGGCCGGCATGGTGCGCAGAATTATTTGAGTTGTACTTTTCGATAGATTATTGTAAAATAGTTATAACTTTTAGCATGAATTGCAGACAAAATGTCTGTTAAGATTGGCAAGAAGGTAGCAGGAATGATCAAGGATAATCAGAAGGTTTTTAACAGACTGCATTTGCTCGTGGATGCAATCGTTGTGATAGTTTCTTATTTACTTGCATGGTATATAAAGTTTGCTACTGTTTTTGCGGGTACGGAACCCGGGGCAGGAGCTTTGTCCAAGGAAACCTATTTCAGTTTCCTTTATTTTCTTGTGCCCGGTTATATTGCTATCTACTATTATTTTAATATGTACAAGCCCAAGCGGGCCACCAGGCGCAAGTATGAGGTTATCAATATTATTACGGCGAATACGGTAGGACTGGTGCTGTTTATTGTAGTTTTGTATATGATCAAGCAGCCTCATTTCTCCCGTGTCATGATGTTCCTTTTCTACGCCATCAATATCGTACTGACAACTCTCTGCCGGTTTATGATACGGAGTCTGCTTCAGCTGTTTCGAAAAAAGGGATATAATCTGAAATATATTCTTCTGATCGGATATTCCAGAGCGGCGGAGGAATATATTACCAGGATCAATGCCAATCCTCAGTGGGGCTATGTGATTCGGGGAATATTGGACGACAGAATCCCCAGCGGCACCATGTACAAGGGTGTAAAGGTAGTGGGACGGATCGAGAATATCCACTATATTCTGCCGGAAAATAAGCTGGATGAAATTGCAATCACTCTTGCCCTTAAGGATTACGATCATCTGGAGTATATTGTGGATCTCTGTGAAAAATCAGGTGTGCACACCAAATTTATTCCGGATTACAATTCACTGGTGCCCAGCCATCCCTACACGGAGGATCTGATGGGACTGCCGGTGATCAACATCAGATATGTTCCCCTTACCAATACCTTAAACTGGGTAGCAAAAAGAACGGTGGATATCATCGGTTCCACGCTTGGAATCATTCTTTCTTCCCCGATTATGATCGCTGCGGCGATCGCGGTGAAATGCTCCGGGGACGGTCCTGTGATCTTCAAGCAGGAGAGAGTGGGACTTCACAATAAGACCTTTAAAATGTACAAATTCCGGACCATGGAGATGCAAAAGCCCTCTGCCGAGCAGAAAGGGTGGACGGTAAAGGATGATCCCAGAGTGACAAAGGTAGGAAAAATCCTTCGGAAGACCAGTCTGGATGAATTGCCCCAGCTGTTTAATATCCTGATGGGTGAAATGAGCCTTGTGGGGCCAAGACCGGAAAGACCGCAGTTTGTGGATAAGTTTAAGGAAGAAATACCAAGGTATATGATCAAGCATCAGGTGCGTCCGGGACTGACCGGATGGGCACAGATCAATGGTTATCGCGGAGATACTTCTATCCGGAAGAGAATTGAATATGATTTATATTATATTGAAAACTGGTCTATGGCTTTTGATATCAGAATCATGTTCCTTACTATTTTTAAAGGTTTTATCAATAAGAATGCATATTAATCAGATTTTAATAAATCTTAATAATACCTAAATAATAGTGGGAAAGGGTTGTCTTATTCCCTGTTTTGTGAGAAAATAAAGCCTTGGTAGCTACAGATTTTTTGTAGAGACTATGAATACAAATGAAAGTAAAACGGAAATAAGGGAGAGAATTCTAGTATGGCACAACAAGCTAAAAAACCTGTAAAAAGAAGACCTCAGCAGAGCCATGAAGATGAAATGAGACAAAAAAAGGCAATGGCGAAGAAGAGGGCAGAGGCCAAGAAGAGAGAAAAGAAGAAACGCGGCAAAATTTTGCTGTTTATTGTGGAAATTTTTGTTTTGCTCCTGATGGTAGTAGTGCTTTACGGTGTACTTAAGACCGAGAAGGTCGGAAAAGTAGATATTCCGGAAGAGGACATTGTGATCAATGAGGAAGTAAAAGAAAAGCAGGAAACCACCATGAAGGGGTATCGGAACATTGCACTTTTCGGTGTGGACTCAAGAGAAGGTGCCTTAAATAAAAATACACGAAGCGATACCATCATGATTGCATCCATCAATATGGATACGGGAGAATGCAAGCTGGTTTCCGTATATCGTGATACGTATATGAATCTTGGAAACGACTCCTATAATAAGTGTAACGGTGCTTATGCTAAGGGCGGTCCCATGCAGGCAATCAACATGCTGAACATGAATCTGGATATGAACATTACCGATTTTGTCACGGTAGGTTTTGAAGGATTGACAGACACGATTGATGCTCTGGGCGGTGTGGAGATCGATGTTGCCGAGAATGAGATCAGCCATCTGAACAATTATCAGATCAGTATGGTCGGAAAAACTTCTGACGGAAAGACTTATACGGCAAATGCAGGTACCGACTATATACCGGTTACCACAGCGGGAAGACAGGTGTTAAACGGTCTTCAGGCTACGGCATACTGCAGAATCCGTTATGTGGGAGATGATTTCCAGCGTACACAGCGTCAGAGAACGGTTCTCCTTGCGATTGCCGAGAAAGCAAAGAAGGCATCACCTGCAACCCTGAATAAGATTGCAAATGATGTGTTTGATGAGATTTATACTTCCCTTGATCTCTCTGAAATTGTAGAGCTGCTTGGCGAAGTAAGTAAATATGAAGTTGTGGGTCAGGGAGGTTTCCCGGAGGAGAGCATGCGCGCCACAGGTACCATCGGTTCCAAGGGAAGCTGTGTTGTTCCCAAGTCTCTGGCTGACAATGTCACCTGGCTGCATCAGTTCCTCTTTGATGATAATGACTATACACCTTCTGCAGAAGTGCAGAAATACAGCGACAAGATTGCAGCAGATACGGGAAGTTATGTGAACTGACCTTTGAGAGAAGAAAAATAACTTGTTTGGGAAAGGACCATGAACAGTGGTCCTTTTCTTAAAATGAACGGAACGTCATGTGATATTCACGAGAATTAAAGTGAAAGGGAAAACGGGAGAAAATGAGTAAGATTGATGTGATCATTCCGGTATATAAACCGACAGAAAAGCTTTTTACACTGCTTGACAGGCTAAAGGAGCAGACTATGCCTGTAAACAGGATCATTTTGATCAACACAGAGCAGGGATATTTTGATACACTGATCGCCGGAACCAATTTCTGGCAGAGGTATAAAAATATTACGGTGAAGCATATTTCAAAAAGAGAATTTGATCACGGTTATACCAGAAGGAGAGCTGTGGCAGAGTCAGACGCCGACTATTTTGTGATGATGACGGATGATGCCATTCCGGCAGATGATTGTTTAATAGAGAAGCTTCTTGCCCCTGTTATGGAAGGCAGGGCGGGTATGAGTTATGCAAGGCAGCTGACAGGGGACAGCAGCAGTGTTATTGAAAAGTTTACAAGAAAATTCAATTATCCGGAGAAATCGGAGCTGAAATCAAAAGAAGATCTGGCGGAAAAAGGGATCAAGACCTTTTTTGCTTCCAATGTGTGTGCTGCTTATGACAGAAAAACCTTTGACGATCTGGGCGGATTTGTGAAGCACACAATTTTTAATGAGGATATGATCTACGCCAGGAAGCTCATCGATGCCGGAGGCAAAATTGCTTATGTGGCGGAGGCAAGAGTATATCATTCCCACAATTATACCGGAAAACAGCAGTTTCAGAGAAACTTTGATCTTGGTGTTTCCCATGCTCAGTATCCCGATGTTTTTGGCGGGATCAGCACGGAGAATGAGGGAATAAAGCTTGTGAAAATGACCTGCCGCTATCTTGTAAGCATCCGAAAGCCATGGCTTATTTTTCAGCTTATCTGGCAAAGCGGCTGCAAGTATCTGGGCTATTTTCTTGGCAAGCGCTACAGACGGCTGCCGGACAGGGCAGTAAAAGTTTTTTCCATGAATAAAGAATACTGGAAATAAATGTAACAAAATCATCAATAATTCATCACAATTTGAACACAATTGCCGGCTATACTGAAGCCATAGATAGTTAAAGGAGGTAATTGTTATGTATGAGAATAACTATCCATCGGATAATACTTATACTTCAGGAAACACTTATCACTATGAGCAGCCCACAGCGCCGAAGCCGAATAAACCGAAAAAAGAAGGAACGGGTACCGGCCGGAAAATAGCACTCGGCATCTGCTGCGGACTTCTGTTCGGTATCTTTGCAGGGCTCGGCTTTGAGGCGGTGACCACAGCCACCGGTTTTGTAAAGGAAAAGACTCAGGTGGAGACAAGCGCAGAACCTAAGGCAGAGGAAAGCAGTGAGGCCAAGATAGAAGAGACAATCACGCAGGAAGTCACGGAGGATGCAGAAAACTCCATCGGCACGGCCTCTCTTTCGGAGAATATTCAAACAACTACAGTGACGGATGTGACAAGTGTTGTGAAAGAGGTTATGCCTGCTGTTGTGTCTGTCAATAACAAGTATGTGGAGACCACTTCCTTCTGGGGACAGCAGTACAGCAGTGAAGGAAACAGTACCGGTTCCGGTATTATTGTAGGACAGAACGATACGGAGCTTTTGCTGGTGACCAACTATCATGTTGTGGAGTCAGCCGAAGAATTGTCGGTTCAATTTGTGGACGGTACGCAGGCCCAGGCACAGATCAAGGGCAGCGATGCGGATAAGGATCTGGCAGTGATCGCCGTACAGCTTGGTGATATCGACAGCTCCACAAAAGGGCAGATTGCCATCGCAAAGCTTGGCAACTCTGATGATCTGACCGTGGGTGAGCCTGTCATTGCCATCGGCAATGCGTTAGGGTACGGACAGTCTGTCACCACAGGTGTTGTAAGCGCTTTGAACAGAGCCATAGCAGTAAACAATTCCTCTTCACAGAAGACAAATTATCAGGGAGATTCCGAGGTCAATACCTTCATTCAGACGGATGCAGCCATCAATCCCGGTAATTCGGGCGGCGCGCTTCTTAACATGAAGGGTGAAGTGATCGGTATCAACTCCAACAAGATCGGAGGCTCCGCTGTGGAAGGTATGGGATATGCCATTCCGATCTCAGATGCCAAACCGATCATAGAGGATCTGATGACCAAACAGACCAAATTAAAGGTAGCTGAGAGCAGCAAGGGATATCTTGGAATCACGGGTATCGATGTTGTGGCAGAGTACTCAGAGATTTACGGAATGCCTCAGGGAGTTTACGTTTCTTCCGTTTCGGAGGGAACAGGGGCAGCCAAGGCAGGACTGATCAAGGGTGATATCATCACGGCACTGAACGGTGAAGAAATTAAATCCATGGATGATCTGAAAAATGAGCTGAGTTATTATGCGGCAGGAACCACCGTGGAACTGACCATCATGCAGGGAAGTCCTACCGGTTATCAGGCAAAGACAGTGGAGGTTACTCTGGGTGCTGCAACAAGCACACAATAAAAATGAATAAGGCATGTGTCTTAAGGTATATGACAGAAAACGGAGCGGCGGACTTTTTTAAGTCCGCCGCTTTTTGTATTCCGTGCGTCCAGCGAAGCCGGACCATACCAGCCGCCATGGCAGCCCGTGTTTTCAGGTCTTTTTTGGAAAGAAAATACATAAGATTAAAAAAATGAGTAGATGATAAAAATCATGGGAAAAAGAAAATATTTTGGAAAAGTGTTGATCCTTTTTGGCTTTGCCCTGCTTTTTTTGACGGGATGCAGAGAAGAAAAGGATCATCTTGCCAAGGTGAAGGATCTGGAATTCACTGTCATTGCAGAAGACAATATTCCTGAGGAGCTTTTTCAGGCAATCGAGGAGAAAAAGGCGGAAGGATTTAAGATCACGTATCAGGATAAGGGGTTTGTCTATATTTGTATGGGTTACGGGCAGCAGGAGACCGGAGGCTACAGCATTACCGTAAATTCCCTGTACGAAACGGACAATGCGGTTTATTTTGATACCACACTGATCGGACCGAAGCCGGGAGAAAATGAAGGGAAGAAAGTAAGCAAATCCTATCCCTATATTGTGGTGAAAACAGAGATGATCGATAAACCTGTTGTCTTTGAATAAAAAAGCCTTGTAGTGGCGGATAAGAATTTAGTATAATGGCAAAAGAAGAAGGAGCAGGAGGCAATTTATGCTGGTCATTAAAAACGGTACGATCATTGATCCGGAAAGGAATCGGACTTACCGGGGAGATCTGTGGATAGAAGGCGGAATTATCAGAAAAATTGTGGAGAAAGGGTCTTTGGAAGCGGAGGTTTCTGCCAGGGACGAAGTGATCGATGCGACGGGAATGATGGTCGGCCCCGGACTGATCGATACCCACGTTCATTTCAGAGACCCGGGATTCACACATAAGGAGGATATTCTGACCGGTGGCGAGGCCGCCAAAAAAGGAGGCTATACGGGAATTGTGCTGATGGCTAACACAAAACCCTGTGTGGACAATGAAGAAACCTTGAACTATGTCCTTGAAAAAGGGAAAAAGACCGGTATCAGGATAGACACCTGTGCCAATGTGACAAAGGGCATGAAGGGCGAGGAAATCGTTGCTATGGAAGACCTTTCCGCAAAAGGGGCAGCGGGCTTTACGGATGACGGTATCCCTCTGCTTTCAGAGGAACTGGTCAGGGAAGCCATGAAACGTGCGGTTGCTCTGCATAAGCCCATCAGCTTTCACGAAGAGAATCCTGAGCGGATCGTGAATAACGGCATCAATGCCGGAAAAGCAGCGGAGTTTTACGGCATTGGAGGTTCTCCCAGAGAGGCGGAGATCGATCTGATCGAGAGAGACTTGAGACTGGCAGGGGAGACGAAGGCCACGGTTGTGATCCAGCATATCAGCAGTAAGGAAGGGGTAGAGCTGGTGCGTCAGGCCAAGGCAAAAGGCTGTGACGTTCATGCCGAGGCAACGCCCCATCACTTTACGCTGACGGAGGAGGCTGTGATCAGGAAGGGAACTCTGGCAAAGATGAACCCGCCTCTTCGGGAGGAAGCGGACAGGCTGGCAATCATAGAGGGACTTAGGGATGGCACTATTGATCTGATCGCCACGGATCATGCGCCCCACACAGCGGAAGAAAAGGGGCAGGAGATCACAAAGGCGCCAAGCGGGATCATTGGACTGGAGACAGCCCTTTCCCTGGGAATCAGAGAACTGGTGGACAAGGGATATTTATCCTATCCGGAGCTGTTTCGGAGAATGAGTCTTTTTCCCGCAAAGCTTTACGGGCTGCCCGGAGGGACTGTGAAGGAAGGACAGGCAGCAGATCTTGTCATTTTCCGTCCCGAGGAAGCCTGGGAGGTTACAACCTTTGCCTCCAAATCAGCCAACTCCCCTTTTGTCGGCGAAGTGCTGCCGGGTGTGGTCCACGCAACCATCTGCGGTGGCAGGATCGTTTACCGCGCATAAGCAGAAAATGAAGTAAAATGGAAGGAAAAATCCTGAGTCAGGAAAACAGATAGGAGTTTACCATGGAGAAGAAAAAGAAGAAAGTGACGGCGAGGGTGCTGGATCAGAAAATGATTGCACCGGACATTTATGATATGTGGCTTCTGACAGAGCTTGCGCAGGGCGCTTTTGCAGGGCAGTTTATCGGGGTCTATCCCAAGGATAAGAGCACTCTGCTTCCCAGACCCATCAGCATCTGCGAGGTGGACAGAGAAAAGTCGGCCCTCCGCATTGTGTACAGAGTTGCAGGAAAGGGGACAGGAGAGTTTTCCGGCTACCGGACAGGGGAGGAGGTACAGATACTGGGAATTCTCGGGAACGGCTTTCCTTTGGAGGAAGGAAAAGACAGGACAGTGGTTCTTTTGGGAGGCGGTATCGGTATTCCGCCCATGGTAGAGCTGGCAAAGGAACTAAAAGAGAAAGGTACTTCCGTGATTGCTATCGCAGGATATCGTGACGGAAATCTGTTTTTGAAGGAGGACCTTGAGAAATATGCGGGGGTCTATGTGGCAACGGAGGACGGAAGCGAGGGCGTGAAAGGAAATGTGCTGACGGTGATGGAGGAGAGAAATGTGCAGGCAGATGTGATCATGGCCTGCGGTCCCATGCCTATGCTCCGCGCAATCAAGCGCTATGCAAAGGAAAGAGGGATCAAAGCTTACATTTCCCTGGAGGAGAGAATGGCATGCGGTGTGGGCGCCTGTCTTGGCTGTGTCTGCAAGACAACGAAAAAGGATCACCATTCCCATGTGAATAATGCAAGAATCTGTACCGACGGTCCCGTGTTTGATGCGGAAGATGTAGATATTTAGGCTGAAAAAGGCGCTGCGCGCAGATAAGGAAAGGAACAGGCAGTATGAATACAAAAGTGACAATCGCAGGAGTGGAGTTTAAAAATCCTGTTATGACAGCTTCGGGAACCTTTGGTTCCGGTATGGAGTACGGAGAATTTGTGGATTTGAACAGACTGGGCGGCGTGGTGACAAAGGGAGTTGCCAATGTGCCCTGGCCCGGCAATCCGACTCCGAGAGTGGCAGAAACCTACGGGGGCATGTTAAATGCCATTGGTCTGCAGAATCCCGGAATCGATGTTTTCATGGAAAGAGACATTCCTTTTTTGAAGCAGTATGATACAAAGATTATTGTAAATGTTTGTGGAAAATCGGTGGAGGATTACCTGGAAGTGGTGGAAAAGCTTTCCGATGCGCCGGTGGATATGCTGGAGATCAATGTCTCCTGCCCCAATGTGAAGGAGGGAGCCATTGCTTTTGGACAGAAGGCGGAATGCCTTTTTGATATCACTTCTCAGATTAAGAAAAAGGCAAAACAGCCGATAATCATGAAGTTAAGTCCCAATGTGACGGATATTACAGAGATGGCAAAGGCAGCGGAGGCAGCCGGAAGCGATGCCATATCCCTGATCAACACCATCACGGGAATGAAGATTGATATTCACAGAAGAAGATTTGCACTGGCAAACAAGACAGGAGGAATGTCGGGTCCCGCCATCAAACCCATTGCCGTGCGGATGGTATACCAGGCTTCCCATGCGGTGAAGATTCCGGTGATCGGTATGGGAGGCATTGCAACCGGCGAGGATGCCATTGAATTTCTGCTGGCGGGAGCCAGCGCCGTATCGGTGGGTGCCATGAATTTTGTGAATCCTTATACCACCGAGGAAGTGATAAGAGGAATCGAAGAATACATGGAAACTTACCATGTGGAAAATGTTACCGACCTGATCGGGGCAGTTAACGAGTAAAAGTCATAAGAAACCTTTCTGCGTCATATATTAAAACAAGTACACGCAGGGAGGTTTTTTTGTGGAATTAGTAAAGCGCAATATACATATGGACAGCCAAAAGTGCATGGCGTCCATTCAGACAACGCTGGAAAAAGATAGTAATATTTCCGATTCAAAGCCGGATGCCGTAAAGCTCATCATGGATAAAGGGAATGTGGTCATAGAAGAAATAAGAGTGACGGATGACCATGCGGGAGTGAAGGGAAAACTACAGTTTCGCATTCTCTATCTGGCGGAAGGAACAAAAGCAGATGTGGCGGTCATGGAGGGAGAAATTCCCTTTGAGGAGCAGATCTATATGTCAGGGGTAGCGTGCAATGACACTGTGGAGGTCACTCCGGAAATAGAAGACCTTACCACCACCATGATCAATTCCAGAAAATTCAGTGTGCAGTCCGTCATTTCACTGAAAGCGGTGTGCAGTGAGATAAGAGATGAGGAAACAGCAGTGGACATTTCCGGAGATGAGCCGGTCGAGTTCCGGAAGAAGGCACTTTCCATCGCATCTCTTGCTATGAAAAAAAAGGATATTTTCAGAAGGAAGGAGGAAGTGGAAATACCGGGAAGCTTTCCGAATATTATGGAATCTGTCTGGTATGATATCGCGCCTTCGGAGGTAGAATTCAAGATGCTGCAGGATAAGATTTCCCTGCAGGGAGAAATCAAAGCCTTCTTTGTCTACAGAGGGGAAGGAGAAGAAGAAATCTGTCATTATGAAACCACGCTGCCTTTCTCGGGAACTGTGGACTGTGACGGGGCTTTGGAGGGAATGATCCCGGAAATCAGTTATGTACCGGAGATAAAGGAAGTGACGGTCAGACCGGATTTTGACGGTGAGGAGAGGGTCTTTACCTTTGAGCTTATCTTAAACTTAAATATCTGTGCCTACGAGGAGGAACAGCTCACCATTTTATCGGACGTCTATGGTGTGGTAAAAGAAACCAAAGTGATGGAGAAGGAAGCGGGCTTTCGGCAGTTTCTGCAAAGAAGGAGCGGCAAGATGAAGCTTGCCCAGAATTTTAAGATGGAAGAGGGAGAGCATCCTGTCAGAATTCTTCATACCTCCGGCATCCTGCAGATATCGAATACGTCTCTTGCGGAGCAGGGGGTCGAAATAGCAGGTGTAGCAAACTTGAGAATCCTTTATGAGAACAGCGGAGAAGAAAACCGCTTTGGCTTAAGGCGGGTGAGCATTCCTTTCAATTATATTCTGGAAGCGGAAGAAATCAGCAAAAACTGTGTCTGTCCGGTAAAGGCTTCGGTAGAGCAGATCACGGCTTCCCTGATCGATGAAGATGAGATCGACGTGAAATGTGTACTGTTTTTCCAGGCCAATATTTATCGGGAGTGGAAAGAAAAGATCGTGGAGGAGATCGAGACTGCGGAGCTTGACAGTGAAAAGATCGATTCGCTGCCGTCCCTTGCCGTCTATGTAGTAAGAGAGGGAGAAAGCCTGTGGGATATCGGAAAAAGATATTATGTGCCCATCTCGGCCATCAGACAGACCAATGAACTTAACGGCGATGAGGTGAAGCCGGGAGATAAGATTCTGATCATGCGCTGACGGTGCAGAGACAATATGTTTGGAAAAAATAAAAGCCGGGCAGTTTACTGCCCGGCTTTTTGACAACATCATTTATCTGCTACTGAGCGGTTACTCTGTGATGCCGGCTTCTTCTTTCATTTTGTCAAAGCCTGCCAGAACGGCATCATAGGTTTTTTTGGAAATCTCGGGAAGCTCACCGCCCCAGGTTTTTTCCGCCTGTTTATAGCCTTTCTCGAAGGCAGCGCGCATTTCGTCGATCTTGTCGGGATCCCCGCCTGTCAGTGCGGTCGCAAAATCAAGGATACGCTGGGAGGTCTGAGAAACACCCCAGTAACCGTCCTCGGCAATGTCAGCCTGTGCCTGCGCTTTGGTGGCAGGATCCACGGTAAAGTCACCGCTTGCAAGAATGCTCCAGATATCGTTTGCATTGTTGTAGGTTTTGCCCTGCTTTGTCAGCATCTGTTCTACAAGACTTTTGAATTGTGCAGTCCTTGCATCAGAATCTGCTTTCAGCTTGGCAATCAGGTTTGCGTCGGGTGTATATTTCTTTGCGGTCTTCTGGGAAGCGGATTTGGCTTCCTCCGAAGGCTCATATACAACTCCGGCGGACTCTGCAGAAGAGGTGGAAGCATTTGCTTTTGTGTCTTCTGTCTTTGCGGCAGCAGTTGTCTGTGTTTTGGCAGCAGAGTAGGTGCTATAAACATCAGATGTGCCTGTAACTCCATTTACACTCATTTTTTCACCCTCCTTGGTTATGAGATAGTCATTGTTATAGTCTATATCGGACAAATTGTGATAAATATTAGGGCTATTCTTATATTTTCGGGCAGAAATTCCGGCTGTGAAACGGCGGAGGGAGGGTACAGAAAGCGGAAAAGCCTGCCTATACCCTCGCGGGAAGCCTTTGAACAGTAAATGTAAGCTGCGACACTGCGGAAGGAGGGTATAGGGAGGCGGAAACACTTGTCTATACCCTCGGTAGAAGCTTTTGAACAGAAATATGAGCAGTGAAACGGCGGAGGGAGGGTACAGAAAGCGGAAAAGCCTGCTTATACCCTCGCGGGAAGCCTTTGAGCAGTAAATGTAAGCTGCGACACTGCGGAAGGAGGGTATAGGGAGGCGGAAAAGCCTGCTTATACCCTCGCGGGAAGCCTTTGAGCAGTAAATGTAAGCTGCGACGCTAAGGAACGAGGGTATACGAAGGACAAAACAAGCTTTCTTGCCCAAAATGCGTTTTATCAGTTAAGTCTGCACGTTTTCTGCACGCTCTCTAAAGCCAGCAGTAATGTGGTAAACTGGAAGCTTCATGGAATGTGATAAACATTGACAAATACAGGTTGATTGTATAAAATTAAGTACAATCTATGTATTATGTATACAAAAATATATCAGATACACGATTATGTGAGATACAAGATTATATCAGTTACACAATTATAATTATATCAGATACAAAGGAAAGGCAGTTTGCAATGGAGCAGTTGACACGAAAGGCATATGCAAAAATTAATCTTGGACTTGATGTGCTGCGGAGGCGGCCGGATGGATATCATGAAGTGAAAATGATCATGCAGACGGTGGACATTTATGATACGCTGACCTTTCGTAAACTGGAAGAAAAGGATCTGTCTGAAAAAGAAAAGAGCGGCGCAGAGCCTGTGATCCGAATCTATTCCGATCATGAGACCCTCCCCTGCAACAAAAGCAATCTGATCTATAAGGCCGCAGCTCTTGTGATGAAGACGTATGAGATAAAAAGCGGTGTTGCCATTACACTGGAAAAAAGAATCCCCATTGCTGCGGGCATGGCGGGAGGAAGTACGGACGCAGCTGCAGTTTTTCACGGGCTGAATGAACTGTTTGAACTTGGTATGAGCCCGGATGAAATGAAAGGAATGGGGGTAACCATTGGAGCAGATGTGCCTTACTGTATTATGGGAGGAACGGCATTGTCGGAAGGGATCGGCGAAATCCTGACAAGGCTTCCGGCACCGCCTAAGGCTTATCTTCTGGTAGCCAAACCCGATATTAATGTTTCCACCAAATTCGTATATGAAAATCTTCATGCAGATACGCTGTCTTATCACCCCGACATTGACGGCATGGTAGAGGCGATAGAGGAAGGCAGTCTTAAGGGGATTACGGACAGAATGGGAAATGTTCTTGAGACCGTTACGGAGAAGGAATATCCGGTAATCGCAAGGATCAAGGAGGAGATGAAAAAGGCCGGGGCGGAAAATGCGCTGATGAGCGGAAGCGGACCTACCGTGTTTGGCATTTACAGGCAGAAGGAAATCGCGCAGAAGGCTTATGGGATCCTAAAGGAACAGGGGCTGGCAAAGCAGATCTTTGTAACGGAATTTGCAGCGTCCTGTACAGATGAGAGGTAAAAGGAGAGGGTAAAATGGATGAGCAGTTTCAGGTAGACATGGACGAGTTTCTGCCTCTTAGGGATGTGGTGTTCAATACGCTCAGGAAGGCGATTCTTACGGGAACGTTAAAGCCCGGTGAGCGTTTGATGGAAGTGCATCTGGCAAATAAACTGGGTGTCAGCAGAACGCCGATTAGGGAGGCAATCCGCAAGCTGGAGCTTGAGGGTCTTGTGATCATGATCCCAAGGCGGGGTGCAGAGGTGGCGCAGATTACGGAAAAGAGCCTTAAGGATGTGCTTGAGGTGCGCCGTGCGCTGGATGCATTAAGTGTGGAGCTTGCATGCGACAGAATTACGGAGGAAGAGCTCGGCACATTAAAGAAGGCGTGCGATGACTTCGAGAAGGCAGTCAGGGGAAAGGATGTATCCGTGATCGCCAAGGCGGATGTGGCGCTTCACGATATTATCGTAAAGGCCACTGGCAATCAGAGACTGCAGCAACTGGTTAATAATCTGGCGGAGCAGATGTATCGGTACCGATTTGTGTACATTAAGGATGAAAGCCAGCATGATAAGCTGATCGCAGAGCATAAAGAGATTTTTGAGAGCATTGCAGGCCGGGACAAGGAAAGGGCCTCCAGGGCGGCCAAGTTACATATTGATAATCAGGAGAAGTCTATTATCAGACAGATACGTCTTGAAATAAAAAGATAACAGCGTTACAGTATAGCTGTACGAAACTTCGGCAATACTCTTCTTATAAATTCCTGATGGGAAAGGAAGAGTGTGATGAAGCGTATTTTGGAAACAGCTGTACTGATAATGGGTACCCTCGGATTCTGGGGATTTGTCTATCCGGAGCTTTGCGTGACAGGAGATGCCATCGAGGCGGATTGGGAAGATGGCAGAGAAGCTCGGGAGGAAGATGTCTATGATTTCCTGAACGGCGAGGGGAAAATTTGTATAAAATTCAGGACTATGGAATATTTATATCAGGTAAAAGAAAAAACAGACGGTAAGAAGGTTAACAATCATGATTGACAGAAATGCCCCTATCGGCGTATTTGATTCCGGGGTCGGCGGTCTGACGGTGATGAAAGAGATCATGCATCAGATCCCCAGCGAGAAGGTTGTGTATTTCGGTGACACGGCCCGGGTGCCTTACGGAAATAAATCAAAAGAAACGGTTACCAAATTCTCCAGACAGATTGTTCATTTTCTGCAGACCAGAAATGTGAAGGCGATCGTGGTGGCCTGCAATACGGCAAGCGCCTATGCGCTGGATGAACTGGAAAAGGAAGTGGAGGTTCCCATTATCGGCGTGGTAAAGCCGGGAGCAAAAGTGGCTGTGGAGGCCACCAGAAACGGGAAAATCGGTGTGATCGCCACGGAGGGAACTATCTCAAGTGCCATTTATGAAAGGTACATAAAAGAACTCAATAAGAATGTCAATGTGATCGGAAAGGCATGTCCCCTGTTTGTGCCCCTTGCGGAGGAGGGACTCTGGAGAGATCCGGTCACCGATGAGATTGCAAGAAGATATCTGACGGAGCTGATCGACATCGATATTGACACTCTGGTGCTCGGATGTACCCATTATCCACTGATTCGCGAGACTGTGGGTAAGATCATGGGAGAGGGCGTTACCCTTGTAAATCCTGCCTATGAGACGGCAAAGGAACTTAAGAAAATGCTTAAGCAGGAAAATCTCCTTCGTGAGAAAGAACCGGAGCTTGGGGATAACCAGTATCAGTTTTTTGTCAGTGATGCTTCCGAGAAATTTAAGAGATTTGCCAATTCCATTATCAAATACGGTATTCTTTCCGCCAAGACAATCAACATTGAAGAGTATTAGAACGAGGAAGATGCATTATGGAAAAAGAAGTACTGCTTGCACTGAAGGGACTTCAGTTTGCAATGGACGAAGAGGGGGCTCAGGCTCTTGAGACGATTACCCCTGCAGAGTATTATAAAAAAAATGACAGCCACTACATCATTTATGACGAAGTGACGGAAGGGTTTCAGGATACGACAAAGAATATCATCAAGTTTACAGGCTCCCAGATGGAAGTCACCAAGAAAGGACTTGTCAATGTCCATATGATTTTTGAGCAGAACAAGAAGAATATGACAAGCTATGCCACTCCCTTTGGCAATATTCTGATCGGCATCGACACGGATGCAGTGAAGATTGAGGAAGGAAAGGATGCCATCAAGGTCAATGTGGAGTATTCCCTGGAAGCAAATTATGAGCATATGGCGGACTGCAAAATTGAAATGAAAATCAGACCGAGAGAAGAGGGATTTGATCTTTAAGCGACTTCCCGATTCAGGCAAAAAAAGGGCTTCGAAAGCGTGAAACTTTCGAAGCCTTAAATTTGTCTGCATTTCGTTATTGTTCTGATTACTTAAGGGGTTTTGCTCCGGCTTTCTCCTGAGCCTTCTCAAGGGTACGTCTGAAGAAGCCTTTCTTCTTCTGCTCTACCTGAACCTTGCCGTGAAGTCCCTTTACCTCTGTGATATAGATGCCGCTTATCACGGCCTTTACCTCTTTCTTGACAGGGATGGAATCAAAGATCTTCTCGTCACTGACAAGAGATAAAATCTGGGGACCTACTTTAGCCTTCACGATAGGAAGTTTGCTTCCCCGAAGATATTTTGGCGTCTGGTCGATGACTGCCTGGGGAAGTCCCGACTCCTTTATCTTCATACGCTTCTTGTCGATGATCAGCATGGAAACGGTCTGTTTCATGGCATCAATCTGTGCCTGCTGCTCCGACTGTTTTTTCTGTGCTTTTTTACCAAGGAAATATAATGCCACAACGGCGATGATCAAAACTGCCAGAATGACTAATAATACAATTTGCCAAGTACTCACGATAAACCTCCTTATCACCGTATTTTCGTGTGCAAAAATCATTTTATCATTTCCGAAAGAAATAGGCAAGAGAATCTGAAATTTTTGTGAAATGCTATGAACCATTTTTGATAATGTCCTAATATACCACAAATGAAAATGTCCCAATA
>CAMEIH010000048.1 GCA_945917985.1 uncultured Clostridium sp.
TGAAGACCTGAGACATCCCGTAATAGATAAAAACAGCCTGTACGATCATAGGGGTCCCTCTGAATACTTCCACATAGATGCGAAGCAGAGTGTTTACAACTGCAAGGAATATTCTTTTCGGAAGAGGATCCTTTTTCTTATCCACCGGTATGGTCTGAACGATCCCCACGAGAAAGCCAATGATGCATCCGATGAATGTGGACACCAGCGCAATCAGCAGCGTGGTTCCCGCTCCCTTCAGATAGGATGTTCCGTATTTTTGTAAGATATATACAATTCGTTCCACAAAATTCATATTGGATATCATCGGCTTTTCTCCTGTTTCTTTTTGCTTTTAAAACTATTCGGCAAGAGGCTGTACACTGATCGCTTCCTGCATCATACTGTCAAAATCTTCCACAGTCATACCTGCCAGTACACTGTTGATACCGTCAAGCAGTTCGGTGTTGCCTTTCTGCACGGAAATGCCGATGTTGATCTCTTCCTCGGATACTGCAAAGTCGTCCTCTGTTCCCGTGAAATCCAGAATCTTCATATCGGGATAGGCAACACAGGCTGCCATAGCTGTGGGCATATCCGTTACGATCAGATCGGTACGGTCACTCTCAAGTGCTACCAGCATGGCCGGTGCGGATTCCTGTGCAGGCTGAACATTGGCATCCTCGATCTGAGACAGACATACATCATACCAGATGGTTCCCAGCTGGGAAGTACAGGTAGCACCCTTTAAATCGGAAAGACCTTTTGCCTCTGCATAAGGGCCATCTGCTTTCACAAGTCCTACCACAGATGCATAATAGTAAGGAGTTGAGAAGTCTACCATTTCCAGTCTCTCTGAAGTGATAGACTGTCCTGCGATCACGCAGTCAACGGTTCCGGACTGAACAGCCGGTACCAGAGAATCCCAATCCAGCTTTACAATCTGAAGCTCATAGCCGAGAGCATCTGCTATTTTCTTGGCGATCATCACATCATAGCCGTAAGCATAGTCAGAACTGTCATTGATGGGAACCGCACCATTGGAATCATCAGGCTGTGTCCAGTTGTAAGGTGCATAGCCGCATTCCATGGCAACCTTAAGCACCTTTGTCTCTCCGCTCTCCTCAGCCTCCGTAGCGGTTTCCTCTGTGGCAGGCTCTGCTTCTTCTGCCGTTTCTGCTTCGGCAGCATTTTCCTCTGTTGCTGTCTCAGCTGTTGCCGCAGTCTCTGATGAACCGCAGCCTGCAAGGGAAAGTACCATTGCAGCGCCGAGAAGTAAACTTAACAATTTCTTTTTCATAATAATCCTCCTTGTTTTCCGAAGGAAAATGCGACTGCCCTTGCAGGAGCAGAGGATTTATCCTCCTTAATAAAAAACAGAGAGAAAGACCATTAGTCTTCCTCTCTGAATAACTATGTGTTCATCTTATCACGATTTGTAAAAAAGTCAAGTGCTCATTGTTTTTTTAAAAACAGAGCTTTGCTATCTGCGGCTTATTCTTTTGCACAAATATGCATGACCAGTTCTTCCACAGATGCAATCGTTGCAATCCCACAAACAGCCATACAAAATAATACAAAAAACGGCAGTCTCATAAAATACGGAATGATAAAAACACACAGTCCCGTGAGTTTGTTCAGATATGTGTGTATAGATGCAAAGCATCTGAATTTCACTGCTGCCACAAGATAAGATACAAGACGGAGTATCAAAATTCCTCCCACCCAGTACCAGATTCCTCCCGGAAGCCTTGCCACTAATGCCGGAAGTATCTTTATCATCATCACTGTATAGAACAGCAGATCAGCCACGCTGTCAAGTCTTGCACCGAATTCACTTGCCGTTCCTGTTCTTCTGGCAAGAAAACCGTCACACACATCAGTGATTCCGCAAATGGAATAAACCACATAAAAAATTGGAGAAAAGGCCCTCGTAAAAATAAGACAAAAACTTCCGATGATACGAAGGCTGGTAATTAAGTTTGGTAACATTCTAAGCATCTCTTTTTATCCACCGGTCCGATCAAGTACACAAATCATTTCCTGCTGTCACTTTTCTCAGCGGGCAATCTCTCCGTATACCTGCTCCACCTTATCTCTGATATTCATAAAAGCTTCCACGATCAGGGGATCGAAATCCTGTCCACTTCCCTGCTCGATAATCACAAAACATTTCTCAAGAGGCATGGCATCACGGTAACATCTCTTTTCGGAAACGGCGTCAAAGACATCCGCTACCGCCATGATCCTGGCACTCAAAGGAATATCTTTTCTTTTCAGCCCCTCCGGATATCCCTTTCCGTTCCATTTTTCGTGATGATACCTCGCAACATGATATGCCATTTTTCGAAAATCTTCACTTCCAAGATTTTGAAAAGTTTCCTGTATGATTTCGCCGCCTTTTTCCGAGTGAAGCTTCATGATTGCAAACTCTTCTTCCGTGAGCTTACCCGGCTTTTGCAAAATGGCATCAGGCACAGCAATCTTTCCGATGTCATGCATGGGCGCTGCTTTCACCAGATTGTTGATATAGTCTTTTGTGAGAATCTCCTTGAACTGTCTGCTATCCCGCAGCTGTTCCGCAATCAGCTTGACGTACAGGCTGGTACGCTTTACATGTCCTCCCGTACTGTTGTCCCTGTTTTCAATCAGGTTGGCAAATGCCATCACCGTCTCACTGTGATATCTGGAAAGTTCTTTTAGTGCCGGATCTTCCAGATTCAGATAGACTCCAAGGATAAAACCTGTAACTCCAATACTGGAGATCAGCGTCTCCGGAAAGATCATCTGGATTCCCGTCACCACACCAAGAACCATGAGATAAGTGAAAATACTTGCCCTCTTGTGGCTCTCAATATAATTCCATCTTCCGAAAAATACGGTAATGGTAATAAGAATGTAAACCGCTGCCATAATAAAACAGGTATAAACGGAAGCGCCCATGGAATAATTGGTTACTCTTCCTTCTATATACTTTAATGACCCGATATTCATGAAGACCAGAACAATATTTGCAATAAATGGTAAAAAGATCAGCGTTCTGCCCAGCTTCTTTTTGGGATATGCTCCTGTCACCACCAGCATATACAGACACAATACAAAAATGACGGCATTAAGGCTGATCAGAAAAAGTGCATGCGCTGTCCTGTTCAGGAGCGGATCTACCATATCCAGATGATTCACCGTATAGGCAGTAATCCCATCCAATAGGATTGACACGATACCAAGCAGTAATAAACCCTCAAACAATGACTTTTTTGACTGCAGTTTATAGTTTCTTCGTTCACGAAGATAGATAAATGTAATATATAAAAGAATGACACTACAACCTATCTGTAATTTGCAATGTTCCATACTCTGCTCCTATCCATTCAAACTGATGGTTTCTATCTGATAGTTTTTTACATTTACAATACATTCGTTTTTGCACTTTGGGCAAAATAACGGAAAATTTTTAAGCTCCGTATCCTGTCTCAGCTTTGTTCTTGTCTTATGGGAACAGACCGGACACATTACCCACATTGTCTCACTCATGATTTTCTCCCCCTCAAGTCTTCCCTTGCTCAATTGATTCTGTCCGTTGCTACAAGGTGATACTTTCCTGATCTTATCAGAATCAGCTCCCCCTGAAACTCCATGCTCAAGATTTCTGAAATTTCTTCATCGGTAAAATGGCAGATATTATTTGCTTCCAGCACACAGACGGAAAAGGTATGCATCCATACCTGCCGAAAAAGAAGATAGGCCTCTTTCTGTGTAAGATCATAGTCTTTCTGAAGCAATTCAATGCACAAAACAGCTGTATCCCCAAGTTCCGTGAATAAATCCTCAAAGTTACGGCTCTCTTCATGCTTCTGCATATAAAGAACCCGGAACAGCTTCGGCTCTTCCTTGGCAAACTGTACCATACGGATTCCAAACTGCTTAAATGCAGGGGTGAAATCGAGTGCGCCGGCAGTATACTCTTCAAACTCTCTCATGGCCAGCTTTCTCACTTCCAGTTCCACCTCATGCATATTTCTGAAGTGGGTAAAAATGGGTGTTGCTGATGTTCCGAGACGCTTTCCAAGCTCTCTTGCTGCCACAGCTTCTATCCCCTTTTCCCTAGTCATTTCAAATGCAGCCTTCACTATTTCCTCTTTTGTGCACTTTGGCCTTGGCGGCATAAATATCCCTCTTTTCCTTTAAAAAGCAGCGTTATGAAACAATGTTTCATAACGCTGCTTTTATTATATCATA
Organism: uncultured Clostridium sp.; assembly: GCA_945917985.1. GTDB lineage: Bacteria > Bacillota > Clostridia > Lachnospirales > Lachnospiraceae > Suilimivivens. Next base: position 4,219 of record CAMEIH010000048.1, read on the forward strand.
TACCATTTATTTTGCAACTGCTTTCCTCTGTTTTGGGTTCTCCTCCCTGGCGGATACCGAACTTCTCTCTCATGGCAAGAAGACGCTCCACCTGCTCCTTTGTCAGTTTATTCTGCTTGCCGATGATTTTTTCCGTCAGCATAAGAATATTGGCGTAATATTCCATGGATTCCAGTCTGTAATAAGCTGCGTACGGATCCTCCGCCCAGGTAACGGCACCGTGATTTGCAAGCAGTACCCCGTTGTGGGTATGGCAGTAGGGAGCGATTGCCTCCGGCACTTCCTTAGAACCAAGCTCCGCATAAGGGGCTACCGGCACATTTCCAAGAGTGATCACCGCTTCCGCCAGTACCGGTGTATCCAAAGGAATCCCTGCAATGGCAAAGCAGGTGCAGATTGGCGGATGAGCGTGACAGACTGACCGGATATGGGGGTTTTCTTTGTAAGCTCTCAGGTGCATCTTAAGCTCGGAAGAGGGTTTACATTTTCCTTCCAAAATATTGCCGTCAAGATCCACCTTTACCAGCATACTCTTTTTCATAAAACCCTTGGAAACACCGGTAGGCGTTGCCCACACCTCGTTATCTCCGGTTTTTATGGAAATGTTGCCGTCATTGGCGGCCACAAAATTTCTCACATACATTCGCTGTCCGATATCGATGATGGCTTTTTTTGCCTGCTTCGCCGTCATGTATGGGATTTTCTTTCCTGTCATTTGCCGGTTCCTTCTTTCTTTTTCCTGATTTCGTTAAGTGACTCTTTAAATGGTGCTCTGGCAATACCGTACTCGGTCACAATGGCAGTGATCAGCTCATGGTCTGTCACATCAAAAGCAGGGTTAAATACCTTGATCCCTTCGGGAGCCATCCGCTCCTTGTACCACATTTCCGTCACTTCCTCGGCAGGCCGCTGTTCGATCTTGATCTCATCGCCTGTAGGTGTATCATAATCAATGGTGGAAGTAGGTGCGCAGACATAGAAGGGAACTCCATATCTCTTGGCAACCGTGGCTACCACCGAGGTTCCGATTTTGTTAGCCGCATCTCCGTTTGCCGCCACTCTGTCGCAGCCTACAAACACAGCATCGACCCATCCGTTCTTCATGACCATTGCCGACATATTGTCACAGATCAGTGTCACATCCACTCCTGAGGAATAAAGCTCATAGGCGGTAAGCCTTGCGCCCTGCAAAAGAGGTCTTGTCTCATCCGCAAAGACATGAAAATGGTAGCCGCGCTCCTGTCCCAGATAAATGGGTGCCGTGGCGGTTCCGTATTTGCTGGTAGCAAGCTGACCTGCGTTGCAGTGGGTGAGAATACCATCCCCGGGCTTTACAAGACTTAACCCGTTTTCGCCGATGGTCTTGCACACCCAGATATCCTCCTCCTTGATGGCAACCGATTCCCGGTGCAGGATTTCCACCACCTCCGAGACCGTCTTTCCCTCTTCTCTTCCTGCCTTCAAACAGACTCTTTCCATTCGGTTCAGCGCCCAGGATAGATTCACTGCCGTGGGGCGGGAGGAGTTCAAAAATTCCTTCTGCTCCCTAAACTTCTCATAGAATGCTTCAAACTCCATAGAGTTTCCGCCTTCCTTTGCGATCCCCTTTGACAAAACATAGATTCCAAAGGCAGCTGCCACGCCGATCGCCGGTGCACCTCGCACCTGTAACAGATAGATAGCATCCCAGATCTCCTGTGCCGTACGAAGTCTGATAATTTCTGTTTTCCCCGGCAGCTTAGTCTGGTCAATAATTACGACACTGCTGTCAGAATCATCCAGATCCACGGTTTCATATTCCATAATATTTTTGCTCATGATTAATCTCCTTTTGTTTCCTGTCTCTTCTTTGCATCGATTACCTCCATGATTACCATAATAACACATAGGAACACCGCAAAGAAGGACACAGTATTTTCCACTTTGTCACTAAAACGCTTCACTCGTTTCTGAAGCTTCTTATTTCTTTTCTTAGCCAGTTTTTTCTTCTCTTTTTCTCTCTTTGATGCATCTGTCATTTTTGTTGACTCCTTTGGTCGTCCTACTATACATCCTTTTCCACCAATACAAGGAAGCGAGATGTTACATCTAGTATAAAATGAACATTACTTTTTTACAATAAGAATCCGTTCTTGACCAAAATTCTCATTCTATATAAAATGTCCACAGGAGGATTACCATATGAAACCGGAAGAATTATTGTGTATTTTATCAAGAGCCGCCAGGCTGAAAACAACGATGCGCCACTGCTATACAGCAGCTGACAGGAAAGAAAGTGTTGCCGATCACAGCTTCCGCATTGCACTTATGGCCATGCTCCTCCAGGGAGAGGAGGAATTTTGGAATATGGATATGGACAAAGTGATCCGCATGTGCCTGATCCATGATCTCGGGGAAGCATTTACCGGGGACATCCCCACCTTCGAAAAAACTTCAGCGGACACCGAGAAAGAGACTGCTCTTTTCCTCGACTGGGTAAACAGTTTTCCTTCGCCCCAGAAAGAGGAATGGCTGTCACTTCTTGCAGAAATGGAAAGTCTCGCCACCCCGGAAGCAAAAACCTATAAAGCACTTGATAAACTGGAAGCCGTGATTTCTCACAACGAATCTGATCTCTCTACCTGGCTGCCCTTAGAATATGATCTGCAGCTTACTTATGGGAAAGAAAATGTAGAATTTTCAGAGTATTTGAAAGCGTTAAGCAATTGTATCGATCAATGGACAAAGAGGAAGATTGAAACCCGCTCTTAACCCCTTTGTCCATCGGTAGCTTTCGCTATTTTGCTATGATATCTGCGTATTCGCCCTTGCATGCCCTGAGAAGGTCATCCGGCTTTAATTCAATCTGGGAGCCGATCCGCCCACCGCTGACGATAATGGTCTCCTGCGCCTTTGCTGATTCGTCCAATCTGGTTACAAACTGTTTTTTCATGCCGATTGCCGTGCAGCCACCCCGTATGTAGCCGGTGATAGCATTGATATCCTTCACATGGATCATGGCCACCGATTTTTCACCAACTGACTTCGCCGCCTTCTTCAAATCCAGTTCCTCCGCAATGGGAATCACAAACACAAAATAGTTCTTACTGTTTCCCACCGTTACCAGCGTCTTATATACTTTTTCATAGGGCAGAGAAAGCTTGTCTGCAATCTGGATCCCGTCAATAAATTCATCACATTCATAAGTATAATGGGTAAAAGGTATTTTTTCCTTTTCCAAAATACGCATGGCGTTGGTCTTTACTTCTTTATTTTTTGCCATTTTTCATCACCTCGCGCCTATTATACCTCAACGAGATGGAGTTTTTCAATGATACTTTCTAGCTTTCCAGATACTGCTCCGGATTTCTTACCATCTGCTCCACTGCCTCAAAAAACAGAGAACAGTGATAACCATCCGCCACAGCGTGGTGAATCTGCAAAGTAACCGGCATTTTTACTCTACCCTCTGCCTCATAAAATTTCCCCCATGTCACCATGGGAAACAGAAAAGTATGCTCACTTTCATTTGTCGCAGTGAATGAGGAATATTTGATCCATGGAATGCAGGAAGCCACAAAGAAATTGGGATGCCTTTCCGTCATCGTTTTGTTCTTCTTATATTCATCCGTATCCTCACACATCTTCCCGTAAAATACCTCGAAGGAATCATCATAGGGTGTGCACAGAGAATCCATTATCTTTGTCTTTTCATCCAGAACAGAATAATCAGGATAAACTTTATCCCACACCCCCAGGTTTCCGTTTTCATCAAATCCCATCCTGAATTCTTCCTGTCTGTTTATCGCTGTAGAAATAATCCAGGTAAATGCAGGAAAAATTCGCATATTCTTTTCTCTTACATATCGAAGGAATTCCGTAATATCAAGATCGACTGTAATGCTGTATGTACTTTTGGCAACAGTGGTAAAATGTTGATAGCATTCTGCCCGATCCCAATGTTCCATGTTTATCAATTTAAAATTCATTCACGCTTTCTCCTTACTCTCCATTCACAAAAATGCACACACTTCTCCCCTGCATTCTCACTCTGTTATCCGCAAGCTTTCTCATTCCCTTTTTGTCCGGTATGAAAGATGGAAGATACTGACCGGTTGTGTCCGCTGCCACATACCAGTTTTCTCTTTCCGAAAGTACAGGCAGGAAAAACTCCTGTTCCTCCCAGAACACATTCACCGCAAGGCAGACGATGTCATCTCTCTTTTCCGTTTCGCTCTGTCCGGCATAAATCACGCGAAGAATCTTGGTATTCTCATCCACTCCCTGTACCGTGATCTCGGGAAAACCGATTCTGCTGGAACCCATATTTTTTCTCACCACCGGATGGGCTTTTCTGAAGGCAGTCATATATTTGCAAAAATCAAAATGAGCTTTATTCTTTTTCCGGTCTTCCCAGTTCAGCCAGGAAATCTCATTGTCCTGACAATAGGCATTGTTATTTCCAAACTGGGTATTTAAAAATTCGTCTCCCGCATAAAACATAGGGGTTCCTCGGCTACACATCAGCACCGCAAATGCGTTCATGGCAAGCCGTTTTCTCAAGGAGATCACACCCGGATCCTCCGTCTCTCCCTCTGCTCCGCAGTTCCAGCTTCGATTATCATTTGCCCCGTCTGTATTGTTCCAGCCGTTTGCCTCATTGTGTTTTTCATTATAGGAATACATATCCCAAAGGGTAAAGCCGTCATGGCAGTTCAGGAAATTGACGGATGCATTATCGCCCCGATATCTGGGATCATAAATATCCTTGGAGCCTGTGATCCTGTCAGCGGCAACCTGCCACATACCATAATCACCCTTCAGGAAATTTCGCATATCATCCCGATATCTTCCGTTCCATTCCGCCCATCTGTTAAAGGAAGGAAAGCTTCCCACCTGATATAAACCGCCGGCATCCCAGGCCTCTGCGATCAGCTTGGTATTGCCAAGAATCGGATCGAAGGCGAGACTCTGCAAAAGAGGCGGCTTGCTCATAGGAGAGCCGTCCTCGTTTCTCCCCAAAATGGATGCCAGATCAAACCGGAAGCCGTCGATATGGTAAACGGTAGTCCAATACCGCAGGCATTCCAAAATCATCTGATGTACCATGGGATGATTACAGTTCAATGTATTGCCGCAACCGCTGAAATTGTAATAATATCCCTCCGGTGTCAGCAGATAATAGATGTTATTGTCGAATCCCTTGAAGGAGAAACAATCCCCCATCTCATTGCCTTCTGCCGTGTGGTTAAATACCACATCCAGAATACATTCGATGCCGTTCTCATGAAGCTCACGGATCATTTCCTTCAGCTCCGTTCCCTCTCTGTTATATTCCAGACCGGAAGTATAGCTGGTATTGGGAGAAAAGAAACTGACTGTATTATAGCCCCAGTAGTTCATCACCGGCTTTCCGTCAACTTCCCGATAGTCCTTCATCTCATCAAACTCAAAAATCGGCATCAGCTCCACCGCATTAATGCCAAGCTCCTTCAGATAGGGGATTTTTTCTTTTAAACCCGCAAATGTACCGGGACATTTTACCCCGGAAGAAGCATGCTTGGTAAACCCGCGCACATGCATCTCGTAGATGATCAGATCCTCCATGGGAATCAGCGGCTGTCCGTTTTCCTTCCAGTCAAAGTCATCCCTGACCACCCTTGCCTTGTAGATGGCTCCTCTTTTACGGGGTGTTCCCCACACACTCTGTCCGGTCACTGCCTTGGCATAGATATCAAGCAACACATTCTTTTTATCAAAAAGGAGACCTGCCTTCGGGTCATAGGGGCCATCCAACCGATAGGCATATTCAAAATCCTGAATGTTCAGGCCAAAAACAATCATGGAATAAACCTTTCCGATCTTGTAATTCTCCGGAAAAGGAAGTACCGCATAGGGTTCCTCCTCCATGCGATGGTATAGAAGCAGTTCACAGGAGGTCGCTCCATAGGAATATACCGTAAAATTCACGCCGCAGGGAATCGCGGTGGCTCCGTTCACCTCATACATTCCCGGTCTCACCTCAAATCCGTTGATCACATCCATAGGTACCATGTGGATTCTGGTCATAGGTGCAATCAGCTTGTTATCCTCCGGCGATTTGTTCGCATTTTTCTTTCGTGTTTCCATCTCTTTTGTGGTCTCCTGTTTTCTTTATTCTTGCTCCTGAAAAAAAATGATTCCCATTATCATTCCCCGATTTTCCACTTTCCAAATGAGACGGGAGACTGTTCTTTTTTATGTATTCCGATCATCTTTTCCATCCATATCATATCATACCATGTATCAAATTTATAGCCGCTGTCATGAAAAGTACCCACAAGGGAAAATCCCATTTTCTCATGGAAATGCTGGCTGTCAGTCGTCAAAAAGGGATCCTCGCATCTTGGCACCGCAATACAGGCATTCATATTTAAAACTCCCATTCCCCGCAGCGCTCCTTCCAACGCTTCATAAAGTTCTTTTCCTATCCCTTGTCTTCGGCATTCCTGCCTGATGTACACTGTTGTCTCCACAGACCAGTCATAGGCGCTTCTTGCTTTAAAGGTTCCCGCATAAGCATAACCTAATATTTTATTATCCTCGTCAACTGCCTTGATATAGGGATATTTGGAAGAAATTCTTTCAATTCTTCCCCTGAATTCCTCCACAGACGGCACTTCGGTTTCAAAAGAAATTGCCGTGCCTGTCACATAAGGTGCATAAATGGCAAGCAGTTCTTCTGTATCCGCTGTTGTCACCCTTTCAATTTTCATAATAAATATTCTCCTTGATCACAAAGTTTTTCGCCTGAATACATACAGATGTATGCACAAATGTATGTGTATGGTTGACCATCTACTCTTTCCAATATAAAATAAAGTCAGATGTAACAATAACAACTATATATCAAAATCGGAAAGTGAACCATACCATGAAAGAAAAAAATCTATCCAATTACATAAAACGCCTGTTAATCCTTGTTGTCGGGCTTACGATTGCACATCTTGGTGTTACATTGTTTTTATTATCAAATTTGGGGAGCGATCCGTTCAACGTGCTCATCCAGGGGATTGCTCATCTGCTTCCCCTCTCACACGGAACCTGCCATCAGATCATTTGCTTTCTGATACTGGGAATTCTGCTTTTTACAGCCCGTTCTTATATCAAAGCCGGCACTTTTGTCTGCATGTTCCTCGGTGGCCCGATCATTGATTTTTTTACATTCCTTTTAAAGAACTTTATTAATGCTGACTCATCAATGGTTTTGCGCTTTCTCTCTCTGATCCTTGGCTGTTTTATTTTAGCCTTCGGCATGACCATCGTAATCAAATCCGATGCCGGAACAGGCCCTAACGACCTTGTGGGTGTTGTTATCTCCGACAAGCTTCATAAGCCCTTCGGCATCTGCCGTGTCATTGTCGATTTTTCCTTTGTCATCATAGGTGTGCTCCTTGGCGGCATCTTTGGAGTCGGCACTATCGTGTGTGCCTTTCTCATCGGTCCTATTGCTGACCGCTTTCTTCCCGTCAGCGAAAAGATCGTTCGCAGGTTACTGTGAGGGGCTTTTTTCTTATCTGTTACAGTATAGCTTTTCTATTACAGCATAACTTTTATTTCAGGCAGTTCATGATAACCGTGATCATCATTTCCATCTCCTCCGGCTTGGACACCGCTATCATAATCGTAAGGGCAACAAGCGTATGATCGTCTATCAGCTTTTTGCCATCTAGGAAAAGCACTCCGTTTTTATCCAGAAAATAAAGAAACATAGTAGCCGCAATCCTCTTATTGCCATCAAAAAAGCTGTGATTTTTGGTTACAAAATAGAGTAGGTGCGCCGCCTTTTCCTCCAATGTGGGATAAACATCCCGACCTCCAAATGACTGATAAATATTGCCAATACTTCCCTTAAAAGAATCGTCCTTTTCTTTGCCAAATAAATCAGACTCATCACCAAACCGCATATTGGCAATTACTTTACGGCATTCTTCATAGGTCAGCTCATACGTAGCCGTGTTTCCTTTCGGGCGAATCATATTCTGATGGTCATAGGAGTCAAGCAGCTCCAGTGCTTCGCTATACTTCTCAATGACTGTCAGAACCTGCTTACTGTCCAGTGCATTCTCCGTGCGCTTCATAATCTGTATCACCTCTCCAAGCTGGCTGATACGACTATTATTTACAGCATATCCCTGTAAAATGTATTGCTTCAGGACAGAATTTGCCCATTTCCGAAACTCTACGCCGCGCTTAGATTTTACACGATAACCCACAGAGATAATGACATCAAGATTATAATATTGTGGAGGTCTGGAAGCTTTATTGTCACTTCTGTCGAAAATTTCGACAGAAGTATTCTGATCCAATTCCTGCTCTTTAAATATATTACTTATATGATAAGCTATTGATGATCTTGCTGTATCAAACAGCTCACTCATTTGATCTTGCGTAAGCCAAACCGTCTCCTGCTCAATCGGAACCGATAATGCTACTTTCCTGTCTTCTGTTTCAAATAGTACAATTTCATTCGTCTTCATTTGTGTAAAACCCCCAATTCCCTATTAACTTATTCTTTGTGAAACTGAGCTTTGCAAAAGCCGGCTTGCTCACGCAGAACATGTGTTCGTTTTTATTGTATCACATCTTATTCTATATAGCAACTGCAAATTCAAAATTCCGAACAATTTTCTTTTTTAATTTCGTATCTGCAAAAATTGAAAATTGTTAGATTCCTACATTGCCGCCAACTGACAATCATGCTTCTTAAAGAAATCCACTCTTGGTTCCAGATACTTCAATTTATGTTTCTCTACATCTCCAACATAAAATGATATAGGGTCAAAAATGTGATTCCAATCCCACAATTCTTCTCCCACATTCAGATATTCTCTAAACATTTCACATCCTTCCGGTGCAATAGGGTGAATTAAAATCGCCATAACCTTACAAGCATAAAAGCAATCAGAAATAAGCTGCTTCCTAAATTCCATATCACCTGTTGCATCCGCAATCTTTACGTTGTTTACCCAATGCTTGTTTACCCGCCGTATAAAATCGTCCAAAACGTATGAAATTCGATGGAACTCATGGTTATACATATGACGCTCATAGTCAAGCACCGCTTTTTCAGCCATAATCTTTATTTCCTCGCTCACTTCTCCCTCAGGGATCCTACCATCACAATTGTTCTGAATTGCATAAAAACAGGTACGAATCAGACGATTAAGCACATTAGTAATTAAATTTCCATCTTTCAAAACCATATCAACACCAACACGTTCTTCCTCATTCATAAACACCTGTGGTTTAAAACCTACACTTTTTGAAGACAACCCTAAACTCATAAAATGCATTCGCAACTGATCCTTGGTGTAATAATCAAGCAACTCATCTGCTGTAAGCGGCTTTATTTCTGAACTACTGCTGGCTTTTGTATCCATATACAATAAATGTCGATTAGCTATGATGTGAGATAAGTGTACCTTCTCCATATTCGGCACTTCCCCTTTAGGAACCTGTAATCCTGTAAATAATCCGGTCTGCGCAATCGCATAGAAATAAATATTATCTTCCCCAATAAACTGATAAACTTCAGATTCATCATCATACCACCACTTGGACAAATCATCTTCCTTTTTCTGCTCTCTCAAATATGCTAACGTAAAGGAAATCGGTGCCCATAATGACTCCGGCCACACCCAGAATGTCAAGTCTTTTAAATCTTCACATTCAGGAAAAGGTACTCCCCATTCTACGTTGCCGGAAAGCCGAAACGGAACAAGCGTCTTTCCGGAAGTATAATGAATATTTTCTGCGTCCAAAACACTTTTCGCCTTGTCTCTGTCATCCAGGTTTTCAAATTCAAAGACAACAGAAGATTTCTTCTCCTCATCAGTCAGTTTATGAGGGGGTAATTTTGCGATTAATTTTCCCAAATCATCTATATACTTTCTGGGCACATAAATATACGGCTTCTTCAAAAATTCCTCTACAGTTTCTAACTGATACTTACGGGTGTTTGTATTTTTGCGCAGAAAACCATTATACTCCTTTATCATATCGATACAATGTTCTAAGTCAAAATACCAGTTCTCTACATCTTTAAGAACAGGCTTTTTATTCGACAGGCAGCTGATAGGATCGATAAGTTCAGAAGGCAAAAACTGATGTCCCAGTGAACATTCATCTGCATATGCTTTATCTGATGTGCATCCCGGTATCGGACATTTCCCTATTACCTGTCTTTCGTTCAAAAACATCTTTTTTTCTTCATCATAAAACTGCGGCACAGATAATTTCTGAATATACCCATTCTCATATAAAGTTCGAAATACTTTGGCTGATACACTTTTATGAATCGTTCCTGCCTCTCCTAAAGCCGACGCGCCAAAAAAGTCTAAACTAATACCATAGTTTTCCAAAGTCTTCCTCTGTCTTGCGTGATTGCCATGGAAACTCTCTGCGGCATCAGCTTGGTAAAAACATGTTCATTCTTCACATACAGCGAGCAGACGGACATATCTTTTCCCCTTTTTGCATCCTTCAGTGCCTTTTTTGCAACTTTTCCTGCAGATACCATACCCGGAAATTTCACTTTTTTACCGTTTATCTCTTTCATCAAAAGCTCCGTGTCAACCCACCCCGGGCAGACAGCCGTCACCGTAATTTTCTTACTCTTAAGCTCTGCATGCAACGCTCTGGAATAGCTTCTCACAAACGCTTTCGAAGCCGCATACAGATTGAGATAAGGAAGAGGCTGGAAAGAGGAGGCCGAGGAGATATTCAAAATTCTGCTTCCCGCTTGCATAAAGGGAATGCAAACTGCGCACAATGTGGCAACAGTGGTGCAATTTAAGGAAATAATCTCTTCCACCTCTTTTATAGTAAGCTCACTGCAAGCGCCCATCTTGGCGATTCCTGCATTGTTGATGAGATATGCCACCACCGGCTTTTCCTCTTTCAGCATATTTTCTATAGAACGCACTGCTTGCGGATCTGACAGATCCATAGAAATAGCAATTACTTTGTCTCCAAACTCTTTTTTAGTGCTACAAGCTTCGTCTGATTTCTTGCGATTGCCCAGATCTCATCCACATTCTCGAAGGTCATCAATCTCGTAAATTCTCTGCCGATACCGCCGCTTGCACCTGTAATAATTGCTATCCTCTTTTTCACTTCCATACCTCTCCTTATCCTTTATTCTCTCATCCCTTCTTTACAGGGATCCAAAGCTCACAAAACAGACCTTCCTCTCCTTTTTCAAAATAGATCTCAAAATCCGTATCGTCTGTTTGCACATATCCTGTTTGCGGAACAAACTCTTTAAAAAATTTATTCCATGTCTCACTGATACAATTGCCATCCGTTCCGAAGCATTTAAAAACAGCATAATCCATAGGTTTTGTTTCCCAGACAGAATAACCGCTTTTCAGAATATCGTCCCATTTCGAAATATCGGTTTCTTCATCAACGATTACGCCGATTCCATAATTAAAGTGTGTTTCATTTTTTACCGTCGGGCTGCACAATCCGTACAAATCCCTCTTTCCCTCCGGGCGAAGCGCTTTTAACGGTTCTATCAGATTTTTTTCATAGCACTCTCCCCAAAAATCCGGAATACTGTGATCCTTTTCATCATTGATGATCTCATTCGGGAATGCCCTCACCATGGCAACAAATTTTTGACTTGCTCTGCTTTCCATTCGGTAATTCATAATACTTCCACCTTCCATTGTTATTTTGATTACAAGAGGGTTAAATAGATGCAGTTCCGTTCCTTTATGCTTGGCCTGTTTGGGCGTTACACCATGAAAACGCGAGAATGCTTTCGAAAAGCTTTCCGGTGTATCATAACCATATTTATAAGCAGCATCCAGCACTGATATACCGGTTGACTGGAGTTCCTGACCCGCTAACGACAGGCGCCTGTTTCTGATATATTCGTTGGCGGTCATTCCTGCCATAAAGCTGAATGTCCGGTGAAAATTATAGCTTGACATATAAGCATTTCTGGCAACGTCCTCATAATTGATATCTTCAAGGAGATGCTCCTCCATATAGCATATGGCCTGTTGCAAAAGCTGAACTGACTTCATATCATAACCTCCTTCGCTTTTACATCATACTGAATTCCGAATAAAAAGTCCTGTCGTCGTTTGCTCAAATCTGTCTGATCAATTATCTTTTTATCAGGATATCTGTTCTTCATCGCTGTCATGTCCGATTTATGGGCAAAAAAGCTTATTTTTTCGTTCCTGTACCCTCGTCTCTCAGTAGTTTACAGCTTCCGAGGGTATTTCAGCCGCTTTCCTTTTCATATACCCTCGCAAGCACGTGACTCGGTATAGATGTGTTTCATAAACGCTTTTAGCCGCGAGTTATAGCTTTCGGTAAGGGTATATACAACCTGTTATGACTCGCATACCCTTCCCATGCTCTCGCCAATTTCTCCCGAGGGTACAGATGATCATTTTCTGCTTTATATACCCTTTTCTCGTCTTCTTGCCCGGTATAATATCGCTTCTCGGTACCAAAATGTGTAAGGCAATACATAATTGACTGAGAAAAACAAACCGGCAAGAGAAAAAACTCTTGCCGGTTCTCAAATCATCATAAATTAATTAATCTGAATTTATTTCTCAGCCAATTCCGCTTTTAATTTCTCTGTCAAAGCAGGAACGATCTTGTTCAGATCACCAACAATACCGTAGTCAGCTACTTCAAAGATAGGAGCTGTCTCGTCCTTGTTGATAGCAATGATGATATCAGATTCTTCCATACCTGCAACGTGCTGGATTGCTCCGGAGATACCGATTGCAAAGTATACGTTGGGACGAACAGTCTTACCGGTCTGTCCAACCTGTAAATCCTTAGGCTTCCAGCCTGCATCTACAACTGCACGTGAGCAGCTTACTGTTCCGCCAAGTACTTCTGCAAGGTCTTCCAGAATCTTGAAGTTTTCAGGGCTTCCTACACCACGTCCACCGGATACAAGGATCTTTGCATCCATGATATCAGCTACGTCAGAAACTGCCTTGACAACCTTTAAGATCTCAACATACTTGTTGTCAGGAGTAAATCCGGGATTGTACTCAACAACAACTGCCTTCTTGCCAACTTCTCTGTCAGCCTTCTGCATAACACCGGGACGAACGGTTGCCATCTGAGGACGGAAATTAGGACATGCAATGGTAGCAATTGTGTTTCCGCCAAATGCAGGACGTGTCATTAACAGCTGGTTGTGAAGCTGTTCCTTGCCGGGAACAGGATTGATCGGGAAATCACCGATCTCGAGCTGTGTACAGTCTGCTGTCAGACCTGTATGGATTCTTGCTGATACTCTGGGGCCTAAATCACGGCCGATTGCAGTTGCACCAACCAGGAAAATTTCAGGTTTGAACTCATTGATCACAGATGCAAGAGCATGTGCATAAGGCTCAGTTCTGTACTCTGCAAGTTCAGGGTCGTCTACAACGATAACCTTATCAGCACCGTACTCAGCAAGTGTATCAGCCAGTCCCTTTACACCGGAACCTACCAAAACTGCTGTTACCTCTGTGCCTAAGTCTTTGGCAAGATCTTTTCCTTTGCCAACCAATTCCAAAGCGATTCCGCTAAGTTCATTATCTACCTGTTGAGCGAAGACAAATACGCCCTTATAATCTTGAATATTCATTTTGAACCTCCATTAAATAACGTGTTTTGCTTTTAACTTTTCAACAATGTAATCAACAGCTTCTGTAGGATCAAGAGTAACCTTTTCGCCTGCTCCCTTTCTTACTTTATCGGAAGCCTTTGCAATCTGGGTAGGTGATCCCTTAAGACCTAAGTTGGAGTCATCTACATCAACAAGATTTGCTCTTCCCCATACAGTGATATCTGCATCATATGCATCAAAGATTCCGCCGGGTGTCATATAACGGGGCTCGTTTAATTCAGCAAGTGCTGTAATTAAGCAGGGCATTTTTGCCTTTAATACATGATATCTGTCATCGAACTGACGCTCAACGATCACGCTGTCACCTTCGATTTCGATCTTCTGCGCATAGGAGATAACCGGAATTCCAAGATGCTCGGAAATCTGGGGACCAACCTGTGCGGTATCACCATCGATAGCCTGACGGCCTGTGATGATCAGATCGTACTCAAGGTTACGGATTGCGCCTGCAAGTGTCTGGGATGTTGCCCATGTATCAGCACCGCCGAGAACTCTGTCTGTTACAAGGATTCCCTTGTCAGCGCCCATAGCGATTGCTTCACGAAGAACTTCTTCTGCCTTGGGAAGACCCATGGTAAGAACAGTTACTTCTGCGCCATATTGATCTTTTAATCTGAGGGCTGCTTCCAGACCTGCTTTGTCATCAGGGTTCATAATTGTGAGCATCGCACCTCTGTCAAGTGTACCATCGGGATTGAATTTAACGCCACCCTTTGTATCAGGTACCTGTTTAATACAAACAACGATTTTCATTGTATTATCTCTCCTTATTTTCTAATGTTTCCTCGAGCTGCCGTCTTTTTCGTAAGCCGGCACTCGGATGCTTCTCGTCATCGTGCCGTCTTTTTTCGTAAGCCGGCACTCGAAAATGTTTCCCCGAGCTGCCGTCTTTTCCGTAAGCCGGCACTCGAAAATCTTCGATTTTCTCGTTCGCGGTGCAGCGCTGCGCCGCTCATTGAACTTTGTCTTGTACATCTGTCGCTGCAAGCAGCGCCTCTGTACAATCCAAATTTCATGCCGTCTTACTTAAGCAGAGCCCCGGAAATAACCATTCTCTGAACTTCGCTTGTACCTTCGTAAATCTCTGTGATCTTGGCATCTCTCATCATACGCTCTACATCATATTCTCTGATGTAACCGTAACCACCGTGGAGCTGAACAGCCTTGGTTGTCACTTCCATAGCAACCTCTGCTGCATATAACTTAGCCTGAGCTGCTTCAACAGTGTAGGTTTTCTGTGTTGCCTTAGCCATAGCTGCTCTGTATACCATGTACTGAGCTGCCTGAACCTTGGTAGCCATATCAGCGATCTGGAACTGTGTATTCTGGAAAGCACCGATTGCTCTGCCGAACTGCTTTCTTTCCTTTACGTACTCGATGGTTCTTTCAAGTGCACCCTCAGCAAGACCAAGTGCCTGAGCAGCGATACCGATACGTCCGCCGTCCAGAGTGTGCATAGCGATTCCGAATCCCTTGCCTTCC
Source organism: uncultured Clostridium sp. (assembly GCA_945917985.1). Classification (GTDB taxonomy): domain Bacteria; phylum Bacillota; class Clostridia; order Lachnospirales; family Lachnospiraceae; genus Suilimivivens. The sequence goes on from CAMEIH010000048.1 coordinate 19,379, forward strand.
TGTCCAAGCAGGTTTTCCTTGGGGATACGGCAGTCTGTAAAGATCAATTCATAAGTGGATGAACCGCGGATACCCATCTTCTTTTCCTTTGTACCAAAGGTAAATCCGGGTGTTCCTTTTTCAACGATGAATGCGGAGATCATCTTCTTGCTTCTGCCCTTAGCATCTGTTACAACGCTTGTTACGGCAAAAATAACATAGATGTCAGCTTCCTTACCGTTTGTGATGAAGATCTTGGATCCGTTCAGTACCCATTCATCGCCATCAAGAACAGCCTTTGTCTGCTGACCCTGAGCATCGGTACCTGCACCGGGCTCTGTCAGACCGAAAGCACCGAGCTTTTCACCCTTTGCAAGGGGAACAAGGTATTTCTGCTTCTGCTCTTCTGTACCATATGTCTGGATAGGATCACAGCAAAGAGATGTATGAGCGGAAACGATAACGCCTGTGGTACCGCAAACCTTGGAAAGCTCCTCTACACACATAGCGTAGGTTAAAGGATCACAGCCCTGTCCGCCGTACTCCTTGGGAACAGGAATACCGAGGAAGCCGGCCTTTGCCATTTTTTCA
>CAMEIH010000049.1 GCA_945917985.1 uncultured Clostridium sp.
AACACAGGTTTTGCGGCTGTTTTGCCTCGTATTAACTGTCAAAGATGGGATTATACCACAGATTTGAAGAAGTGTCTATTACCGCCTTTTAAAATCCCTGATAAATAAATTCCGCCGCACTGTAGCCCGGTCCGTAATAGCCAAGCAAAATAACATAAAACAACAATGCATACCATATAATCCAACGAACCGGAAGCTTCTTCTTGCCGATACTTTCCCTAATCTTAATTCCTCTATTCTGTAACAGGGAAACTCCCCACAACATAAGCAAGGAAATCACAGCTATCGAAAACTCAATCCAATCAAGTCCCATTGCAAAAATATCACTATTTACAAAAATCTGTGGATTCCATGTGGTAAACATACTCTTCAACATGGCAAGAGCACAGCCCACCGACTCTGCCCTGAAGAAGACAAAGGCTATGGTAATCAGAAAGAAGGTTCTTACCATCCTAAAAACATTCCAAAAACGACTCTTTTCTGTCATATGCAACTTGGAACGAATCTTCTTATTGAGAGGTTCACATACTTCTCCCAGCACAATGTACAGCCAGTGAATCAATCCTGAACCAAGCACATATTTCCAATCGGGACCATGCCAGATACCCACAGTAAACCACAGGACAAACATTGCCAGAAACGTAGTAATCTGCTTACCTGTCTTTTTACCCAGCTTGTTTCTAAGACTCCCTCCTAACTTAGTAAAAGCATCTGTTCTGAGCAGCGGATAAAATACATAATTCTTCATCCAGTTTCCTAAAGTAATGTGCCATCTGCGCCAAAACTCAGCCACACTCTTAGAAAAGAACGGTGTCCGGAAGTTTTCAGGCAGCATCAGTCCAAAGGTTTGCGACAAACCGAGAACAATGTCCATACATCCGGAAAAATCCGTGTATAACTGAAGCACAAAGAATACAGCTGCTATCCAATAATAAAATCCGCTGTAATTTCCGTAATCATTAAATACTGTATTAACCACCAATGCCAAACGCTCGGAAATAACCAGTTTCTTAAAAAATCCCCACAGCATCCGCTGCATTCCGCCGGTCACCTGATCATACTCAAACTTATGCACCTGTGAAAACTGCTCTCCCATCTCTCCAAACGATGAGATAGGTCCTGAAACCAAGGTAGGGAAATAAGTTCCGTACAAAAGAAATCGTCCAAAGCCGGAGGCGCTTTTCCCTATGCCGTAATAAATATCAATCACATAACCAAGCATGGTAAATGTATAATAAGAAATTCCCAATGGAATCAAAAAGTGAAACAAATCAATTCCGTTTCCACCGAACATCCCTGTAAGACCATTATAAGTCCCCACAAAAAAATTGGTATACTTTAACACTGCCAAAGGCAAAAGTGCCCCTGCCAATGCTAACAGCAAACCAAATTTTCTCTTTTTATTATCTATTTCCTTTTCCTTCTGTGCCTTTTCAATCAAGCGCCCTGCAATAAAACAAATACTGCCTGTTACAAGGGGATACAACAGTAAAAATCCTTGCCCGCTCAACAGGTAATATGCCACACTGCCGCCGAGTAACACCATCCACTGCAGCTTTCCCGGCAGAATATAGTACAGCAGTAAAAGCACCGCATAAAAACACAAAAAGTAAAAGGATGTAATTGCCATATTAATATCCATCCATTATCCCCTGTTTCCACCCGATAAATTCAAGTTGACACCATTCATGTAATCGGAACCCTTGGACATCAAAAAGGCCAGAGCTTCCGCCGCCTCTTCCACCGTGGCATTCCGCTTTTTTACGCTTTCCTGCGCATTCAGCTCCACAAAGCGTTCATCGATATCTGCCAAAAACTTTGTTTCCATCATAGCAGGCGAAAGGCCGTTTACATTCACATTCTTGTCTGCATATTCCAAAGAAAGTGCCTTCATCAGACCAAGCGCCGCATATTTAGCGGTAACATATTCCGCCATAAACTTGGGCGGCATACCCAAAGTACACTCACTCAGCATCACTGCTACCTTACCGAACTTTGCTTTGGCCATTGCCGGAAGCACTTCCTTCGCTATCATAGCAAGGGCTCGAACCTGTATCTTATAATCCTGATCCAGTCTGGCAACATCCATTTTCTTAAGCTTCTCGTATTTCATTCGACCGGCAGGCAAATAAAGAAAGCCTTGAGGCGTTTCCATCCCGCTTATCTTTTTCACCAGTTCTTCCACCTGATTTTCATCACATAAATCACAGGGAAGATAGGAAAAAGAAAGATGCTTTGCCTCTGCTTCCAAAGCCTTTAATTCCTGGTCATTGCTGCAATAGTGTACAGCCACTTCAATTTTTTCCGGAAGCTGTCCATTTTCTACTCTCTTATCAAGCAGTCGCAAAAAAGAAAGCCCAACCTCCGAAGAAGCCCCCATTATCAAATATCTGTTGATACGCTCCATGATTTACCTTTCTTACAAAATACCGATCTGCATCGTACCTTTACATACCTTTTCACTCTTTTGATTGGTAATAGTTACCTTGAGCTTTAATATCTTAAAGCGCTCGTCTGTCTCAGATACCTTGCCGGAAATCGTCAGTTCATCACCCACATAAACCGGCTTTAAAAATTTAGTCTCTACAGAGTGGATAAGGCTCCTCTCTCCCGGCAGATACACGCCCGCCAGTGTGGAAAGAAAAGAAGCGGTTAACATACCATAACCTACCCTGTCTGTATATCCCTTTTTCCTTGCAAATTCTCTGCTCTGATGCAGAGGATTGATATCTCCCGTAATTTCTTTAAATTCGTCCAGCATCTTCTCTGTAATAACAGCAGTAAAGTGCTCCTCCATTCCTATGGAGATTTCTTCCCATCGGTACGTATTCATCAGTCCACCTGCTCTAAAATAATATCTACCATTTCTCCCACGTTCTTCATGGATACCACCTGACCCATGGTAAATTTCATTCCGAATTCCTGCTCAATGGCAGCAATCAGATTAATATGCTCTAAGGAATCCCAATCCTCAATATCCTCAGCAGTGGTTTCTTCTCCTACTGTAATATCGTCGTCATCAAACACGTCTCTGAAAATTTCATTTACACTTTCAAATACTTCTTCTCTTGTCATATAGCCTCCTTTATTCCTTTTCACCATTTACTGTAATCACAGTATTTTGCTTCTCATACTCTGTCGGAATGACAAACTTCCACTCTGAATCACCTTCCGATGCACCCTCGCCAATACGTTCAAAACCCATCTGACCGTAAAACTCCTTCACCATAGCATTCTTTGCGGTCTGATAGTAATGACCATATATGGTCTCGATGCTCTGCTTTCTGCATACATCAACCAGTGCATCCATCATAGCATATTCCATGTCTCTTTTCAAAACTCTGCAGCTCATCACCCAAAGCTCCACGCTGAGGGCTGTTCCTTCCTTCTTGCCCACTAACAGGGACACCACGCCGTTATCCCCAAATTTGTCCTCCAGCTTGCCATAGAGCGTAATGTAATTCTCGTCGGTCGCCAACTGTTCAATCTCCGCCTGGGTATAACGCCTGGTAGTCAGATTGAACTGATTGCTCTTGTTGGTAAGCTGGGCAATCCTTGCCATATACATTGGACTGAAAGGCTTAATTTCCGCTTTCATGGAAAGAGAGAGAAGATAATCGGTATAATCACCGAAGCTTTCCTCCTGCTTCTTTCTCAGCGCATTGGCCTTGTACATATCACTTCTTTTTCTGTCATCCTCGGAGAGGCTAATCACTTCGAAATACCCGTTTCTGTCAAGAATTCTGATATATTTTTCGGGAGAGGCCTCCTCGCCTTGTGACATTTCCGGCACCGCTGCCTCAGGAATCTGCTGCCTTATGATCTCCCGCTCTCTGGGATTGTCATCCACAAACACAAGCGCATCCCTGCCAATATTAAGCTCAGAAGCAATCTCTGCCAGATTTTTGCTCTTCGGCTCCCAGTTTGCCTTTATGATGATAAAATCATCAGGTTTTAAGATTCCTGCAGGATGGTTCAATCCTGCAATGGCATTATCTTCCTCATTTTTGGAATCAACATTCAGCATGATTCCCATATCCTTATGAGCCTTTATATATCCTTGAAACTCCGCGTACACCTCTCCAAGTGAAGTTTCCTGACCGATTTCCAGGTTTTCCGGCCCGTCATCCCCCACAATACCGCCCCAAAGGGTATTGTCAAGGTCAAGTACATAGGCTTTCTTATTCTTCCCAAATACCGCCTTGATGATATGCGAAAGGTTGTAAGCAAATTCGGGAATCGCCTGCATGCACATACAATATTTATACATATGCCAGTAGAAAGGATCTGCCCACCGGTCCAGTCCGTAGGCAGATGCCATATAATTGATATCATTGATATAAAAGCTCTCATGATTCTCGGCATACTCGTAAAATTTCTCATTCAGCTTTGTGAGGAAACGGATTTTACCGCGAAAATCGCTGGCTTCCTTATTTCCCAACAACCTGTAAAAAGGATATTCGAAATTGTTTTGTACCACCGGACAATGATAACACTCAAAAAGCTTATCCCACATCATCTCAAAGTGGCGATACTGGGTCTCAAGCTTTTCCTCCACCTGCTCTTTACTGTCGGAAAGGGCGGGATAATCCGTGATATTCCTGTTGCTTGTATGGATAAAGATCAAGTCCGGTCCAAAGCTCATTAGCTCAGGATTGTCAAACATGGCATCCTGCCAGTACTGGCCGTACTCCGATTCATAGAATTCGGGTTCAATACCCTGGTCAAGCAAAAACAATTCCAAAATTCTGATAATATCATGGGTCGTACTGCCACCCAGAACCGCTATCTTTTTGTGTAAGAATCTGCGGTTATCCGCAAGCAGTTCCCGCTTTATCTTTTTTGATTTTTTTAAAATATATTCACTGTCAAAGGGATACTCCAGTTCTCGCAAAGCTAATTCCTCTCTTCTTTCCCGATCAATCTCTAATGGGACACTTCTCCGTCATGGGCAAGCAATGATACAGAAGTAACTCCCTCAAGCTCTGAAAGCCGGTCAACCAGTTCTTTTTCATTTTTGCTTCTCACTTCCAGAATCATGTCCATGCCTTTTGCGGTGATATTTTTCGACTTTATTTTATATGCACCCTTTTCTTTTACCAGATCAAGAATGCTGTCCTCCAGCTCTTTCGAGTCAGCATTGATGACTAAAAGATAGGGACTGATTCTGACCGGCAGCATATCAAGGATTAAAATGCCGATCGTCACAAGTACCGCCAGTATGATCGCTATCTTGTAAAGACCGGCACCGCAAATGATACCGGTTCCGATGGACCAGAACAGGAACAGCAGATCCATGGGGTCCTTAATTGCCGTACGAAATCTTACAATGGACAGCGCACCCACCATACCGAGGGAGATCACGATACTGGACTGCATGGCAAGAATAATACCTGCCGTCACAACAGAAATGATCGCCATGGAAATATTAAAGCTTTTGAAATAAAATGCACTTTTCGTCACCAGCTTATACACAAAGAAAATATACAGTGCAATGGCAAAGGTGATGATCAGTGTGGTCATTATTTTCGTAGTCGATAAGTCTGCATAGGAAAATCCTTCCAACACAGATTTCTTGATCGCATCATTGAAACTCATTCTTTTGTTCTCCTTTTATTGTTTTCATAACCCCTGTCTCGAATAGTAGTATTTGGAAAATGATGTCTGCTGCAATGTGGATATCTCAAGCACATCAGAGATGTACTGTGGAAGCAGCTCATCATATTTGACCTCAAGAACATGACGCCCCGCAGGCAATACCGGCACAGCGTTCAAGTGACTGTCAAAAAATGTATTCACCTGACTGCAACCGCTGATATTCCTGTCAAAAGTTATCCTTACATTCCCTTTCGGTTCCACGAAAGCGGTCCTCTCATATTCTACGATACTTTTCGGCCGCATGCCATTCATTTTTGCTTCAAAGAAAAGTTCTTTTTCCAGACCGCTTTTTGCTTCCGAAAAATCCGGTATCTGTCCGTTCATATAGGCTTCACAGATTTCCCGTTTCAAAGGAACACTTTCTTTTCTCGTCATTCCCCTGCATTTGATCTTTTTTTCCAGGTTAATGGTTTCATCACTGCCATTGTAAATACGGATTCTGTATTTTCTCCGTTTGTCCAGTCCGTCCTCATTTTCCTGCATACAGGAATCACTGAAATCATCAAAATACAGGCTCCTGATGCAATAGGAACTGCCTTCCTGATGCGCGTCCATATGCATGAGAGCTTTTAACCGATAATAGATCATCGTGAGGTCTGCATCAGAAACCTCAAATTTTAATTCATGTCTGTAGTCCATCTTTATCAACTATCCTCATTTTCCTCTGCCCTTTCCCCATACAGATATACCCAGTCATCTGAGTAATCATCGCTCCTTCTTCCATGAAGCTCGAAAGGTTTACCAAACTGCACATAGTGTTCTAAAAGCTGCTGCCTGTCGTAAGGATACAGTTCAGCCAGCGATGCTTTGTATCTCTCATAATAAAATCTGACTTCAAACTCATCTGAATAGTCCACGCCATCATAAATGGCAGGCGTTATTGATTCTTCATACAACTTTTCGAAATACCGGTCAAGGAAATCAATTCTCCCATCAATATATTCATAAATATATTGATCATCCCAGTATTCACTTCCATGAGGCCAGCGGTCATAATTTCTTTGATACGCTCCGGAATCATGGAGATATTCCAGCTGCACATCTACCATCTCATATAATTTTTCCTTTGTGACAAGTCCGCTGTCTCTGAATTCCTGCCATCTGTCCTTCAATAACAACGATATTTCCGACTCATTGTAATAGTATAAGGAACTGATATCCGTATACCACGTTGTTACATCTTCGATATAGGAAGAATCATATATTGTATAATTACAGTCCGCATCATCTACCCATGGATTTCCCCAGGAAGCATTCATATCCCACGGCACCTTCTTAAATTGATAGCTTCCGTCCTTCTGATATTCTGCAATCAGATATGCGTTCTTTCTCATATTATCAGTGCCGCAGATGAGAAGGATAAATAAATTGTAGTCAATGGCATTCTCCATGTTAAGGAGTTCTTCGCCTTCCGCATAATCACCTATTTGCAGCTTGCAAAAAGCATTAACCCAATCCTTAAGCGGAGCCCAGTCCTCTTCCTCCGGAGCTTTGGGATATTTTAAAAGAAAAACAGGACGCAAGTCATCTGTATTCTCGTTGGTATAATTATGCTCCTCCGGGATTCTGGCCGCACGGCATTTATACAGAATATCTTTTTCCCCGAGAGACAATGTTTTCTTGTCCACTCTTTCCGTCAATAAATAAACGCCTTGATATTCATTATCAATAAACAATTCCAGATATTCACCTGTCACACCATCATCATTTTTAACAGCATTATATCCGGCGATCTCTCTCCACATCTGAAATGAAATTTTATTGTGAATCAGTCCGGCATCATCATAAAGGGAATTCAAAATCCAGTCATCATCTTCTCTCATCCCAAGAAAAGACAGTTTTTGATTTGTCAATTCCAGTTTATAATTTGACTTCTCATAATTTTCAGAAGTTCCGCCTCGTATATTGTAGGTACAATCCGAAGTTTGAAACTGCGTACTGCTGTGATAAGGATCATATACCTGTACGCTTCCGCAATTGATTACCCGTCCTAACTCATTAAACTCCGTTTCTTCACACTCATCAGTGGTGATATTCATAACAGGCATTCCGGTAAATATCAGTTGACACATATAATACCCTTTATCACCTACAAAATAAAGGCAGAACGGATGCCCTTCTTTAATCGCTGTCTCTTTTTTTGATAAATACTCATCTTCGCCAAAAAAAACTTTATATTCTGCTCTTTGCGCTTTTAGTATCCCTTCAAAATGCTTAACAGATATATTCTGAGGAATATAAAAAGTATTTGTCCTTTTGTCATAAACTGCATCACTGCCATTATAAATTAATTTCGGACAGACTGATAATTCCTCTTTATTTGTAATCATCTGCTTCCATTCAATCTCATCAATCACATCTGCAGATACTGTTTTTCGATTAAAAGAGAGCAAGTCTTTTCCTGATAGAAATAATAGCAGGAAAATAACAGACCCTATGATCACCATCATTCTTTTTGTATTCAGCTTCATGTTTCCATCTTTCTTTTATTTTTTTTCCACTCTCACCGAATCAATCCCGTAAAACCGGCAAAGCCCCCGGTTTTCCCAATCCTCCGGATCTTCCTTGATATCCGAAAAATAGAGAAGTGCCGGCTGTGCGGTCAGCGGTTCCACCACCACATCCTTCTCACCGCTGTTATAGAGAACAGCACGTTCTTTCATGGCATCCCCATAAGCCTTTGCACTGCCGTTCGCCAGATCTGTCAGTGCAGAGCTGAACGTGAAGTAATGAGGTTCCGGAATTACAGTAATTACAGAAGCAAATGCAAAAAGCAGAAGACACACTAAAATACACCAAATTTCATTTACTGAAAAATGCGTATCTTTCGCAGTCTGTTCCTTCCTCTCCGAGGAAGCCTCAGCCTTTCTTCTGACCCATCCCGTGACATAACCCACGCAGAGAGTCAGCACCAGTATATACATAGTATAAGTCAGAGCCTGCAGTCTTGCCGCCTCCATGCTTCCGACTGCAAACAATGGCGGTGTCATCATCGCCGATACCAGGCAATAACCAAATAAAACTACAATTAATGGATAGCGAAACTGAAATTCAGACCGTCCAACCATCTTCCAAAAAAGAGGGATCAAGATGAGCACAAGAAGAAGAACCGGCCAGCCTGACCACTCACTCAAACAATAGTCAAGGCAGTAATAAAACGAGACAAATACAGCCTTAATTGGATTCATTCCATTGGTGCCTTCTGCCCGAACCCAGTTCCCGGGAGCCGCCACATTCAAAATAAATCCAATATAAAAAAATGCAATAGGCACAATATGACCCTTATATTCCTTCCACTTTTTCTGTACAGTCAGAAAACCGATGACAACCAGAAGCACAATTGCTCCGTTCAGAGCCGTCATCTGATTGCCTCCTCCCACAAGGAAGCCCAGCACAGATGCAGCCGTCAGATCAAAAATACGCTTTTTCCCGGTGTCATAAACAGCCGAGATCAGCAGTCCGTAAAAGAACATGCAAAAACTGTGCACCAATATATAATTGGCTGCCCCGCTGTACCAGTAAAAAGCTTCTACTCTGCCCACCATGCACTGAACCGTTATGAACAGCATCAGCATGATCACACAGTTGGAGACATGCTTATCTGCCTTAAAAACTTTCACAAAAACAGTGCGCAGTAAATACATGGTTGAAAGGCTGAGCATAACGATCATGATCCAGCAGGTAAGAACATACGCCCTCTCTCCGAAGGTACTTGGCGGAATCGCCATCAGGAAATTTGAAGTAAAGTACCCCATCCAGTCAAGCCAGTCCTCAGCTGCTCTCACAATTCCGGCCCACACAGTGGCAAGCACAGAGTGGGTAGCAACCCACGCCTGTCTGCAGTTGCTGCCGATAGAGTAGTCATCCGCACTGGGATAATTATAGTATCCGATCCACAGCAAAGGAATCAGGCCTGCCATATAGACAATCGTCAGAAAAACGGAAAGCCTTTTCGGTGTAACCCACCTCTTACATTTTTCTCCGAGGCAGTCTGTTTTCTCTATCAAATTGTTAAAAGATATCTTCTTTTTTCCCATTTTTATTTCTCAATTTTCCCTTCATAGGCATTGCATGCATCGATCACCATTTTCACTTCCTCGTCTGTCATCTCAGGGAACAGGGGAAGTGTCACACAATGCTTAGCCAGATATTCTGCATTGGGGCAGTCACCCTCCTGATATCCAAGCTGTTTATAAGCATTCTGGAGATGGCAGGGAACGGGGTAATGCTTGTTGCATTCCATCCCTTTCTCATTCATATAAGCGATCAGGCCATCGGGATCTTCCACCGTCACCACAAACAGATGAAAAACAGGATCCGTATTATCCGGATGAGCCTGCATGGTGATCAGTGGATTGGTAATCTCCTTGATATAACGCCTACCAATCTCCCTTCTCCTCTCTGTCCACTCCGGCAGATATTTCAGACTGACACTTAAGACCGCGCCCTGCATACCCTCAAGGCGATAATTATATCCAATCACATCATGATAATAACGAACCTTACAGCCCTGATTTTTAAAAGTAGTAATGGCATCGAAATACTCTTTCTTCTTGCAGGTGACACTGCCGCCTTCCCCGAACGCATACAGGTTTTTGCCCGGATAGAAAGAAAAACAGCCAAGCTCACCAAGGCTTCCTGCCAGCTTTCCCTCATAGCCGGCACCGTGGGCCTGGGCACAGTCCTCAACAACGTACAGACCATACTTGTCCGCAATGGCTTTTACCTTGTTAAATTCAAAAGGCTGTCCGTACAGATGAACTCCTATGATAGCCTTGGTTTTTTCTGTAATCTTCTCTTCAATCTTATCGGGATCGATCTCCCAGGTATCGGAAGTGCAATCCACAAACACCGGCGTCGCACCCGTATAGGTGACACCCCATGCAGTAGCAATATAGGTATTGGCAGGAACGATCACCTCATCCCCTTCTCCGATCCCCAGTGCCATCATGGCACAGTGGAGAGCTGAGGTTCCGTTATTTACCCCGGCTGCATAAGGGACACCGCAGAATTCTGCAAATTCTTTATCAAATTTATCTGCAAACTTTCCTCCCGAAAAAGCGGTTTCCTCGCAGACCGCCTCGATTGCTTTCAAATATTCTTCTTTATGTTTCTGATAATCTCTCGTCAGATCAATTCTCTTTAACATGTCCGTCTGTCCTTCCTTCACTCTTTAGCGCCTTGCGCAGTCTGTTAATCTGTACCAGATAATTTTTAATCGTCTTCCACACCTTCACAGTGGTGTTGTAATCCTCCTGCCATTCTACAGGCATATCATAGATCACCATACCGTCACGCTCTGCCCGGATCAGGAACTCCACCGTGTAGAACCATCCGTTATCGTTGCTGCTCTCCCTGACAAGCTGCTCGGCCTCCTCTTTCCGCAAAAAGGTAAACCCGCAGAGAGCATCCGTCGCCTTCATGTGAAAAATAGTTTTCAGCAGAAATACAAGTCCCATAGAAGTGATTTTGCGATACCATTTTCTGCCCTTTGTGTCCGATTCTTTACTGAACCTGCTACCGTTTACATATTGAAGTTCAGGTCTTGTGCGGAACAGTTCAATGGTCTTTCCCAGATATTTCAGGTCCGTGGAGAGATCGATATCCATGTACCCCACAATATCGCTTTCGTTCAATTCAATTCCCTTGCGGAAGGCAACTCCCACACCGCGCTCTCCCACGCGAACATAAGTCACCTCCGGATATTTTGCCTCCAGTTCTCTTCCAATATCCGGTGTCTCATCATCAGATCCGTTATCCAGAATGGTGAGGCTATAAGGAATGGTTACATTCTCCCTCAGATATTCCATGGATTTCTCGATTCCATTGCGGAGCCTTAATCTCTCATTCAATACCGGAAACAGAAGATTAATGCTGTTTACTTCTCTGTTCATCTCTTTACCACCTTCTCTATATCTGCCACCAGGTATCTCTGCTGCTTAAAAATGAGGTTCAAAAGCACTGACAGATATTTCAGAATGATCGTAAGCAGCGCAAACACACCAAAGAAACCAAGCGCCAAAAAACCCATGGTGGAAAGCCAGCCCTCTACCGGCTTATAGGCATTAAAGAAATCAGAAATGATATAGATTCCCATAGCCACCGTTAAGATCAGGAAAAAACCGCAGATGACCATGGATACTCTTTCCAGTACATTTGTAAAATAGATAAAAGAATCCAGTGCAAGGCTCGTCCTCTCGGAAGCCACCGTCTTATTCTTAACTCTGGCCTTCACATCCTTACTGTCATAATGGATCGTAGACATTTTGAGACCGCAGTTACTGTATACCGCCTTGCGATAAGGAATATACTGTCCCATGGATTTAATACGGTTGATAGCACGTCTGCTAACGATGCGGAAGGTCTCCGGTCCGATCTTACCTTTGGAACGGCTGGTGGCATTATACAGGGAATAAAAGAGTTTCGATGTGAACCGCATCTTTCCTTTGCTGCTCGCAGCCACGATATCGCTGCCCTCCAGCATCTTTTCATACACCTTGAGAAGGAGCTCCGGCTCATAGTCCACAAACACATCGTCAAACTCATAGACGAAATCGCCGATGGCAATATCACGTCCCGCATTCATGGCACTTTCAATTCCCTGGAAAAAGCTCATATGGATCACATTGACCATGGCAGATGTCTGGTTCTCCTCCAGATACTCCTTCAGCTTATCCACTGTGCCGTCGGTACAGCCGTCATCCACGCAGACGATCTCAAACTGCTCGAAATTGCTCTCACACACCGGAATAATGGATTTCATAAAATATTTGATATATTCTTCCACATTGTGGAGATAAACCACCAAGGAAATAAATTTCTTCTCTTTCATGTTACTGTTCCTTCTCTATAAATATTCGTCCAAATCATAAACGGTGTTAATCTTACCCGAAAGCACGCTGACAAAGGTGGGACCCTCGCTTAAAACTCTGATTGCCGTGGGCCTTGAATCATCCACCTCCGAGGATTTCAAGATCGGCTTCATGGAAAACAAGGATTCTTTATAAGTATAAGCATATTCTTCTTTCATGTACTTGTCAGCCAGATGCGACATATAGGGCCATGCGCTCTCCGGTTTATGAGGACAGCTGTTACAATTTCCGAGACTTCCCGGCTTGCAGAATACATCCTGCGCCTGTCCATTCTTATCCTGTTCCTGTAATCCCTGTTGGCATCGAAATGTAGGACAAGTATCATAGCTTGTCACATGGGGAGTAAAGGTTACGGAAGTCAAAGAATGAAGTCCCGTCTTTCCAAAAGGCATTATGGAAAAGAAAGGCCCGTCCATCACGGTAATTCCCGTTCCTCTCAGAGTATCGGAAGGCTCACAGAGAATGATCTCACAGAGCTCATACTTAATATTAAAAAACTCCTTTTCCACGCCTTCCAGCTTATCGATGATCTGATTGACAGAGGCATAAGTCGCATTCAGCACATAGGGCGACTCATAAAAGCTGCCATCAGAAAACCATACTTCAAACACATCACTTTTCTTGACAATCCTGTCAATCCGCGCACCAAAGAAAAATGTCACGTTATCTCTGTTTTGCAACTGTTCCTCGTAATACTTCTGCAGGATCCTGGCATCATAAGTATACTCCTGGGTCATAAACGCGCCGTCACACATACCGGGCTTAAAATATTTGGAAACCGGCACCTCATCACAGCGAATCCCGGCAGCCTTGCAGAAATCCATAAACTGCCCGGCACTGGTCCAGGAAAACTTGTCCGAGGTAGCATAAATCTGATCAAACTTATCATGAATGCAAAATCCGAAATCCTGCACAAAACGCCTGAAATACCCTGCTGATTTCACAGCCGTTGTGAGACTTCTGGGATAATGATACCCCATGTGTACTCTCGCCTGGTTGATATAGGTCGCCCTCTGAAAGGGAGCATCATCATATTCGAGTACCAGAACCTTCTGACCTCTGTCACTGCAGAACCTGGCTGCATAGAGTCCGTAGAGCCCTGCTCCGATTATAATTTTATCATAGCTTTTATCCATAACACTCTCCGCAAAATACAGATTGCTTTGTTTTCTCAAATGATTACTCTATCGCCACCCGATATAAGGTATAATTTTCACCACGGGCTGTTTCTCCTTCCGTCTGATAGCAGACCTGAAATGCCTCCTTAGTCTCATCCGATATCTCTCTAATGCAATTTCCCGGACTCTCCAGAATATAAAAGGCTTCTCTTTCAGGAAAATTTTCCTTTATCCAGCTGATCAGTTCCTCATATCTGATCGTCTTTTTCTGTTTCTCGGCATAATCCGCATAGGTTGCCTTCTCTCCGCTTCCTGCATAATAGAAAGTATAATCTTTCCCCAAATAGGCCTGTACCGTAGAGCTTTCTGCCACATTCGTGGAAAGAATCAATTCCTCGAAGCCCACATTTTCTCTGATATAGGCAGCCGCATTCACTCCATCGGAGTATACCCCGGAAAGAGCATTTTTAAGGCATGAACTTTCCTCCGGCGCATTCCATCGAAGGAACATGGTTACCGAAAGTAATAGTAATACCACCTCAGACAAAATCCGGCAGGAAATATTCAAATATCCATTCCTTTTCGAAGTTATCCCTTTCTCCTGATCTCTCCAATTTCCCAACCAGAAAAACCAGATCAGCGCAAATCCCACAATAATATAGTGCCAGATATGCAGCTGATATACTAATATGCTGAACACGACCTGAAACAGGAACGTGCCGGTCATAACAATCATAGGCCAAAGATTCTTAAGCTTTATACTGACCAAAATTCCTGCAATCAGGAACAGAACAATTAATATGGTGTCAAAAACCTGTCCCTGCCCTGTCATTCTGGTCAGGATACCATAAGAGAAATTTCTAATCTCCCGTAAAAACTCGGAAATTGCCAGCCGCCTAAACTGATACTCCGGGCTGTCGGAAACATTCTTAAATTCTGCCATCCAAAGCAGGAGACTGGCAAGAGGAAGCCAGAGTCCTTTTGCTTTATTTAGCAGAGAGGCCGCCTGTCTCGCTCTTATGCTCTCAGAAATACCTTCATAGAGCCACATCAGGGAAATCAGACCTGCCGTTGCAAGCGCAATGGTATCCGCCTGTACCAGAAGTCCCAGCATAAGGCCGTAAATCCAAGGCTTCTCATTTCTCTTCAGATAATAATACGCAAGCAATATCAAAAGCATAGCAATCAGGCAGTAATTCCTTGCCACCACGGGATAATAATAAGAAAAGATTGGACTAAACAGACAGATTAGTTTCGTTATGGGATGAAAGGGTGCTTTAAAAGTAAAAACACCTGATCCCACTGCCATAATCAAAAAGCTTACTACACTGATAGTCTTAAAGGGGAATCCAAGTTTTGCAAACGGCATTACCAGTAAGTACCATAAGCAGGGATGCCCCTGATACTTAAGTTCCCCCAAAAGCTGTATGGGCGAAAGTTCTCTTGCCATCAGCCACACATTGGCCTCATCTCTCCACAATTCATGTCCTATAAGCAAAACCCCATTAAAAATAAGATATGCCGCAAACATAAGTATCAAAATTATATTTTCCCTTTTCACCCTTGGTGTCACCATATAATTCCGCCTTACATCTCGTTCAAAAGTCTGAATAAATGGTATCACGATATGGGGTAATGGTCAAGAAAAGAACCTCTTATCCCTGTTTCATCATCACAAATAAACAAGGATAAGAGGCTCCTTTGGTCTCTCAATTTTAGTTATTTTTAGTCTCTTCAATATCTAATATCATTTTTGCCAGCGCATCCGCATACAAGTGTCTTCCTTTTTCAGATAAATGGACTCCATCCTCCAGATATTCGTCCGCTGTATAGGCATCAATACCAAGGTCAAAATAGGCATCAAAAAATATCGCTCCCTGCTCCTTGGCAACATACTGGCAAATTCCCTTGTAGTCAAACAAGGTGCCATATCCGGTATTTAAGGACTGTCCATCGCCGATAAACTGATCACCATTAAAAAACTGTGCATAATTAGGTCCACACAGGATAATGGTGGCATCATTGGCGTAATCCTGAAGATTAGACACTGCATATCTGAGCGCACCTACATACGTTCTGATGTCGTAATCTGAATAACCTCCTGTAAGGGGTGTTGCCCTGAGGAAATCATTCATTCCATATTCGATTACAAAATAGTCTGTATTCATAAAGTCCACTTCACCGCTGTCGATTATTTCTTTTGCCCTGGTGCCTTCAAGACAATCCGTGGGAACATCACCCCTTATAGCCTTCACTATTCCTACAAGGCTTTTGGATGTCCAATTCTCATTTTCATACTGTTCCGTAAGTTCAATGGCTGCGCAGGTTCCTCCTATGGCCAGATTGTAGCAATCCGCATTGCAAGCCTCAGAAGTGAGATAAGGGATTCCTGTTCCATCTCGATTGTTGTCAAAAATACTGTCTCCAAGGAAAACTATCTGAAGTTCGCTGCCCGTAGGGGAAGTCTGATCCTCTTCCGTGATCACCTGTTCCTGCTCAGGCTCGCTAATCTCCACCTCAGGCACCACAGACGGTGAAGGAAGTTCTCCCCATTTCTCTGCTGTCGGTGTTTCTGACACTTCCGGTTCTTCCGTGGGCTGTTCCTTTACCAGGGTCTCTCCTGTCTCTGTTATGATCACATTACCCGCCGATAAATCTGTATTTTCTTTCTCCGACTCTTCTGCTGTGCATCCCACAATAGCTGCGGCAAGCAAAAGCGTCATCAAGAATATTGCTGTTTTTTTCTTTCTATTTCTCATAGCCTCCACTCCTCCTTCGTCGGCTATCTCGCTTTTACTTTTATCAGCATACCACAAAAAATATAAAGTAAAAGGGGATTTACTCCTTTTTAAGGATTCTTTCATGAACCTTAATAAAATCTTAATAATCCCTAATACTATTTTCTACACAACATTTTTATGTCAAAAATGCAAATATTATTCTTCTGATTTCAAGCTTTTATTTTGTATAATATTTCAAGAACCACTCTGCAAACCTGGAAAGTCCTTCTTCTATGCTGGTGGAAGGCTTAAATCCATAATCCTTCATCAATTCACTGACATCCGCATAGGTCTCATACACATCTCCCGGCTGCATGGGAAGAAATTCCTTCTTTGCCTCCCTGCCAAGACACTTCTCCAGAACTGCAATGTAATCCATCAGCTTCTCCGGCTGATTGTTGCCGATGTTATATATCTTATAAGCCGCACCATTTTCGTCTGTTTCAGGCGGATTGCAGAGAATATTTTCCACGCCGGTCACAATATCATCAATGTACGTAAAGTCGCGGCGCATATCGCCGTTATTGTAGATCTGAATGGGTTCTCCTGCCATAATCTTCTTGGCAAATTTAAAGTAAGCCATATCCGGTCTTCCCATAGGTCCGTAAACGGTAAAAAACCGAAGTCCCGTCAGTGGAATTCCATATAGCTTGCTGTAAGCATAAGCCATCAGCTCATTGGATTTTTTCGTTGCCGCATAAAGGCTCACCGGCTTGTCCACCTGATCCTCCGTGGAAAAGGGTACCTTCTTGTTGCCTCCATACACAGAGCTGGAAGAGGCAAACACCAAATGCTCCACAGGAAAATGACGACATGCTTCCAAAATGTAGAAGAAGCCCACAATGTTTGACTGAATATAGGCATCAGGATTGTCGATGCTGTAACGCACTCCGGCCTGGGCTGCAAGATTTACCACAATCTGGGGAGCAAATTCCTCAAACACACGGAATACTGCCTCCTTGTCTGAGATATCTCCTTTTACAAACCGATACTCCGGAAACTCCTTCAAAATAGCCAGACGGTCTTTCTTTAAGGATACCTCGTAGTAATCGTTCAGATTATCGATGCCGATCACCTTTGCCCCTTTTTCCAGCAAAGCTTTTGACAGATAAAAGCCGATGAATCCGGCTCCTCCCGTGATCAGATAAGTTTTACTTACATCAAGCTGTCTCATTACTATTCTCCTCCTTTATCGCCTTAAGGGCAGTTTTCTCTTCTATCCACGCAAGCAGCTTTTCGCAGCCACAGGCTGCAAGCGGCAGCATTAAAACAAAATATCCAAGTATGTACCTTGACTGTGCTTCCCATATCATATGAAATAAGAAACCACCAAAAATATTCAGTATATAATACGCTTTCGGCAGACTCCACTTGTTACGATGAAGCAAAAAGTAAGCCGACGTACAGAAAAATAAAGCAAAATGGTAAATATTCATCATCTCATACAAGATATCACGTCCACCCTCAAAAATAAAGTATTGCGCCAAAGGAGTCGTCTTGTCCGTATGTCTGGTGCTCCACTCATTGCTGATCATTGACTGGAAGGTAGGTGCATTCCACTGAGAAGTAAATTTTTTATAAAAATAATTCAGAGCATATCTCTGTTCATGCGCCAATTTATCAAGTGACTGTTTCAAATTATCCAGGCAGGCTTTTGTCGTTGCCTGTCTGTCATAATTGCATTGGTCATAAATAGCCCAGTTATAGCTGTTATACCAACCGCAGGCATAACCTCCCTCATCTGTCTCCTGCAAACTCATGGCAACCCATGCCACCTTGGGGATTCCAGCCGGATACTCCGATAAGTCTGCTCTCTGAACATAGACTGTCTCCACAGCACCTGTAAAAAGCTTCGGCAGGATTAGCATTACCAGGATCACTACCAACATCCGGTAACGATGATTGCAGATTACATGAAGAATCACTGCGATAACAGCTGCCACAAGCAGGATACTGATATTGGATTTGATCACAATGCCTGCTGCCATTAGCACTGCCGCAAGGACTGCACTTTTCCAGCTGTCATTCTTTAAAAAACGTATTATGCAGTATATTGCACCGGATCCAAGTGCCCAGCCGATCACATCCCCATACACAAATGTGGAAAACAGAAAAAGCGGCAGCATTCCCATCGAAAGCAAAGCCTCGATCCTGCGGATTCTTTCGTCCTCAAACAGTTCCTCTGTTATCTTGCTGAGCATCCATAAGAATACTACGATTGCAATCACATTCAGGATTTGAAATGCCAGATAGTTTTCAATCCCAAATATCTTATAGATAGCCTCCAGAAAAGCAACCATTCCAATCTGGAAAGAATAATGATACAGATATCCGTTCTGTTCAAAGGCGCTGTAGTTTTCCTGCATGAATTCCACTGCAATGTCGCTTAATGTTTGTCCGTCACAGATGGCTGTTCCCTGTACCAGCAGTACGATTACCAGGCTGATAGCTCCACCAAACCCTACTGCGACGGAAGGAAGCCATTTTACTCTGTCAAACCACCTTTTCTTCCAAAGGATATACAGGACAGCAAAGAGCAGAGCCAGGATTGCCAACAAAAAAAGAGGATGATCCCATTTATATTTCGCCGTCTCCATATCCTTATAAAGTTCAAAATAAGTTGTCCGCAGGCAGCTGTTGATCGTATTAAAAACCACCATAACTGCCAAAGGCACAAGATAAAAGTAAGTCAGTATTCTTACCGCTTTTTGTTCTCTCATCATTTACACACCATTATGCATATGTTTAAGGACTTTAATATGCACATTATATCATGTCGCTTCTTTCTCTTCAAACTGATTGTATATATATTTGCTATTGTGTATACTTGATTTTTGCTTCATATTATCTAAGTTCTATTTTCGATAGTGAAACAAATATAGGCAAAACTGGAGACAAGAACATTTTATAATGTATAATTTCCAAATGTGTAAATACTATGAAGGCGAAATGGCATATAGTCCAATTTATTGTACATATAATCAGATATAATACCTGACTTTCAGAATTAAACATTAAAACATGGTGCTAAGCCAAAGATTAAAAC
>CAMEIH010000050.1 GCA_945917985.1 uncultured Clostridium sp.
ATTGGGACATTTTCATTTGTGGTATATTAGGACATTATCAAAAATGGTTCATACAAGAAATCATATTAGGAAAATGCTTGACAAAGCTTCTGCCTTAATTTACAATAACTGATGTGCCTAAAAGATCAGCCCAGATAGCTCAGTTGGTAGAGCAGAGGACTGAAAATCCTCGTGTCACTGGTTCGATTCCGGTTCTGGGCATTAAATAAATAATCATCTTATGCGGGTGTAGTTCAATGGTAGAACACCAGCCTTCCAAGCTGGATACGTGGGTTCGATTCCCATCACCCGCTTTTTATTTTGGGGTTAAGAAAAAAACATAACACATTACGGGGGTCACTGAAGAATGCAGAAAAATACCAATTTAAAAACTTATTCGTTAAAAGAAGTGGAATACTACAAGGTTCACGGACGTACCGAGGATGACATGTATCCGCTTCCCCTTTTCTTTAACGGAAGCGGAATCGAAGTAAATGTAACCGGCTCCGAACTCTGGATCGATGTAGAAGTCGACTGTGAAATGCATGAGCCCTGGATCTGGACTGCCATCAACGGCGCTTTCATGAGCCGCCAGATGCTGCTTCCCGGCTCCTACTCCATCTGTCTTTTCAGGAGCATGAGTCCGGAGGCCGTCAAAAATGTAAAGTTTATGCGGGAGTTACAGGCAATGAGTGAGGATGATTCCTGCCATATTCTCATTAAAGGCTTTCAGACGGACGGATTTTTCCTTCCCGTCTCTGACAGGCGCTACAAACTGGAATTTATCGGAGACAGCATCACTTCAGGAGAAGGTACCTACGGCGCTAATGAAGACACCGACTGGATTGCCATGTATATGAGCAGCAGCAAAAATTATGCTGTTATGGTTTCGGACGCACTGGATGCCGACTACCATTTGTTCTCACAGGGCGGATGGGGTGTGTTAAACGGTTGGGATAACAATCCAAACAGTAATATTCCTTCCCGCTACGAAAAGCTCTGCGGACTTGCAAGTGGAGAATTCAATGAAAAACTGGGTGTATCAAGACCTTATCATTTTGAGAAATGGAAAGCGGACGCTATCATTGTAAATCTGGGAACCAACGATGCCAGCTCTTTTAATCAGCCGCCTTACACGGATCCTGTGACAGGAAAAACCTTTAAACAGCGCAAAAATCCGGATGGCTCCTTCAACCCGGACGATCTGATGCGTTTTGAACAGGCAGTGATCGATTTTCTTGCCATGATACGAAAACATAATCCTGATTCTCATATCGTCTGGACTTATGGCATGCTGGGCTATGACTTGACTTTGGCCATCACCGATGCCATCAATCGATATCAAAAGCAATCAGGAGATACAAACGTTGCTTTCCTGCAGCTCCCAAACACAACAGAGGAAACCGTAGGTGCACATGCACATCCGGGTGTAAAATCCCATGAGAGAGCAGCAAAAGTTCTGATAGAATATCTGAAACCAATTTTGGAGGCGTGATATCACGCCTCCTTTTTTATTGTACACCTTATGATGCATATTTCTATGCGATTGCAAACTGACTGTTATAAAGCTGTGCGTAAAAGCCCCCCTTTGCAAGGAGCTGTTCATGATTCCCCTGCTCAATGATATGTCCGTCCTTCATCACAAGGATCACGTCCGCATTCTGAATGGTGGATAGTCTGTGGGCAACGATAAAGCTGGTTCTTCCCTCCATCATGGTTGCAAATGCCTTCTGTATCTTAATTTCCGTTCTGGTATCGATGGATGAGGTTGCCTCATCCAGAATCAGCATAGGCGGCAGGGAAAGCATCACTCTTGTGATACATAAAAGCTGCTTCTGCCCGCCGGAAAGACTTCCGCCGTCTTCCCCGATTACTGTATCATATCCGTTGGGAAGCCTTCTGATAAAGCTGTGGGCATGGGAGGCTTTGGCCGCCGCGATGATCTCTTCCTCCGTGGCATCCGGTTTTCCCACTGTGATATTGTCACGGATGGTTCCTCTCTTAAGCCAGGTCTCCTGCAGTACCATACCGTAGGAGGTTCGCAGGGATTTTCGCGTAATATCCTGAATGTTTGCTCCGTCCACCGAAATACTTCCCTGATCCACATCATAGAAACGCATCAACAGATTGATGATGGTTGTCTTACCGCACCCGGTAGGTCCCACAATGGCAATTCTCTGACCCGGTGTTACGGAAAGATTTAAATCCTCGATCAGCCTTTTATCAGGCACATAGGAAAAGCTTACATGATCAAGATTTATCTTTCCCTCTGCATTTTCAAGTATCACGGCATCCTTTGCATCCGGCTCCTGGGGCTCTTCCTCGATCAGTTCAAAAATCCTGGCCGCACAGGCAAGGGCATTCTGCAGTTCCGTGATTACCCCGGAAATTTCATTGAAGGGTTTGGTGTACTGATTTGCATAGGAGAGGAAGCAGGTAAGCTGTCCAACAGAAAGTCCGCCTCTTAGCACCGCAAAGGCACCGGTAAGTCCTACTCCCGTATAAACCAGACTGTTGACAAAACGGGTACAGGGATTGGTGAGGGAGGAAAAGAAAATGGCCCTGAGAGAACATTTTTCCAGTCTTCCGTTGATCTCATCAAACTTCTCAAGTGTTTCATCCTCTCTGTTAAAGGCCTGAACCACCTTCTGATTTCCGATCATCTCATTGATGAGGGCAGTCTGTTCCCCTCTCGTTTCCGACTGCAGTTTAAACATGCTGAAGGTCTTTTTGGCAATAAAGCTTGCCACAAACAAAGATACCGGCGTAATGACCACTACCACTACCGTGATGCCCACATTCACGGAAAGCATAAAGAACAGCGTTCCCAGGATCGTGATCACCCCCGTGAACAGCTGGGTAAATCCGATCAGAAGACCGTCTGCAAACTGATCCACATCTGCCACCACCCGGCTCACGATATCACCATGGGAATGAGCATCCAGATATTTTAAGGGCAACTCCTCAAGTCTCCTGAATGCTTTTTTTCTGATATCCTGAATGATGCTGTAGACAATCTTATTATTGCAGATGTTCATGATCCACTGGGTGACTGCCGTAAGGAGGATCACAACCGCCATCTTTTTCAGAATAAAAAACAGCGCAGGCCAGGGGCTTGCCACATTCAGAGATGACGGATCAAAAATGTATATAAGTAAGTCCACCGCATCACCTGTCAAAATCGGCAGATACAGAGTAAGCGCCACGGAAACCGCCGCCATAATAATTGTCAGCGCCATCAGAAATTTGTAGGGTCTGATATAGTTTAGCACCTTTAACAGGGTTTCCTTTTGATTGATTTTTTTCTTATCATTTTTCATCAGTTTTCACTCTCCTTCTTATTTTCCTTATCAGAACGTTCAAACTGACTGTAATAGATTTCCTGATATACCTCGCAATTCTTCAAAAGTTCCTCATGGGTTCCCATTCCTGCCACATTTCCGTCATCCAGCACAATAATCGTATCTGCATGCATCAGGGAAGACGCTCTCTGGGAAACGATAAAGACGGTCGTCTCTCCCGGCATTTCCTTTAGGGATCTTCGAAGTGCCGCGTCAGTGGCATAGTCAAGTGCTGATGCACTGTCATCCAGAATCAGAATTTCCGGCTTTTTTACAAGAGCTCTTGCAATGGAAAGTCTCTGTCTCTGACCGCCTGACAGATTCCTGCCCTCCTGTTCAATCATCTCATCCAGCTGATTCTTTTTCTGTAGCACAAACTCCTCTGCCTGAGCTGTCCGAAGTGCCTCCCACAATTCCTCATCACTTGCATTTTCATTTCCCCATTTCAGATTTTCCCTGATAGTTCCGTGAAACAACACCGCCTTCTGCATCACAACACCGATTTTATCTCTGAGCGCTGTCAGATCATATTCTTTTACATCCACGCCGTCTACCTTTACACTTCCTTTTTCCGCATCATAAAAACGGGGAATCAGATTTACCAGGGAAGATTTACCGGAACCGGTTCCTCCAATGACACCGATAGTCTGTCCCTTTACGGCCTTAAAATGAATATCAGTCAATGCTTCTTCGCCGCCTTCATAATACCGCATGGACACATGGTCAAACTCCACACAGCCTGTAAGCTTCTCATCACCTCTGCTGTCTTTTTCTTCCATTCCCGCAGGCTCTTCCAAAATACTTTGGATTCTGTTTCCACAGGCAACAGCCTTGGTCACCGTAATGATCAGATTTGCCAGCTTCACAAGCTCCACCAGTATCTGGGACATATAATTCACCAGGGCAACCACCTGTCCCTGGGTCAGGATACCTGCTTCTACACGGACAGCGCCCACATAGATCAGTGCGATCAGTCCGCCGTTGATCACCACATAAGTTAAGGGATTCATTAGTGCGGAAATTCTTGCCGCCACCATCTGTATATGACGAAGTGCATCGGTTTCTCCGTCAAACTTCGCAACTTCCGCCTCCTCCTGTCCAAAGGCGCGGATCACTCTTACACCTGTCAGATTCTCCCTGGTGATGCCGAGCACTCTGTCAAGTGCCCCCTGCACCTTTTTATACAGAGGAATACTGATCAGCATAATGCCAAATACAATAACAGATAAAATCGGTATTACTACCACAAAAATAAGCGCTGCCTTCACATCCACCGTAAATGCCATGATCATGGCGCCAAACACGATAAAGGGTGAGCGCAAAAACAGGCGCAGCACCAGATTTACACCCGACTGCACCTGATTGATATCACTGGTAATTCTGGTGATCAGCGTAGAAGTTCCTTCCCTGTCCATTTGGGAAAAAGAAAGCTTCTGAATATGCTCAAACAATCCATGCCGAAGCTTCGTGGCAAATCCCACTGCCGCTTTTGCCGCAAAAAACTGGGCTGTCACAGAGCAGGTAAGACCGATCAATCCGAGAGCTGCCATGATCAGGCACATTTTCAAAATATATCCCCTGTCTCTGTTTGCAATTCCCACATCAATCATGGAAGCCACCACAAGGGGAACGATAAGCTCAAAAGAAGCCTCCAGTAATTTAAACAGAGGCCCCAATACGCTTTCTTTTTTATAATCTTTTAAATACACAAGTAATTTTGTCATGTCTGTCACCTTTAAGTTTTATTGATTGCTTAATCATTCAACCACTTATCATACTCATCCTTTGTTTCGTTCAGAAAGGTAATACCCAGAATGCCCGGTCCTGTATGCGCACCGATGGCACACCCGATTCTTCCTTCCAAAAGGCCTTTTACATGATATCGTTCCTTAAGTTGCTGCTTTATATACTCGGCAGACTCCTTTTCCCTTCCATACACAACGCCTACTACCTGGTTTTCCAGATTTTTTCCCTTTTCTCCTACCATATCGAGGATGCGGTTCTGTGCCTTCTTCCATCCTCTGACCTTCTCGACCGCCTTCAGGGAGCCGTTCTCATCCACAATGATAATGGGCTTGATGTCAAGCACAGTTCCTGCAAGGAAAGAGGTTCTGCTGAGTCTCCCACCCCTAAACAGATATTCCAGTTCCATCACAGTGACAACATGCTCCATATGTTCACAGTAAAAATGAGCTGCCTCGATGATCAGATCTTTGGGCGCACCATTCTTTTGCATCTTTAACAGCTTCTCCACCACAAGTCCGTAACCCACCGATGCACATTTGGAATCGATTATTGTGAGCTTAAAATCAGGATATTCTTCCTTCACTTCCTCATAGGCAAGATTTGCCGCATTAAAGGTTCCTGCAATTCCCGTAGAAAAACAGATATAAAGCACTTCATCTCCTCTCTGTGCATAGGGAAGAAAATGCTCATGAAACATATACTGATTAATATGATATGTTTTGATCTCCTTTCCGGAAGCCTGAATCTCATAGAACTGGTCAGGAAAAATTGTCTCTCCGTCAAAATAATCTGTTCCTTCGATAGTCACGGGCGTGGGCATTACATAGAGATTATATTCCTTGATAATACTCTCGGGAACATCCGATGCCGAGTCTGTAATAATATGAAACGCCATTCTCATTTCTCCTTTATAACATTTCTTCTATCAATATACTTCGATAATTTGCATCCGCAGAAAGATCCGCATTCGTACCGTCCATCTTTCTGATCAGGGGACGCATGGGGTTTTTGTCATTACTAGCCACTACTGCCAGTTCACCATTTGACAGCTTTAAAGTAAAGCCGTTTGGATAAATAGGGAATTCTCTGGTAAAGACATCCACAACATCCTTATCAAACAGATTCCCTACATTGCCCATTATATATTCTGTTGCATACGCGGGAGAAAACGCCTTTCTGTATTTTCTCTGGGCAGTAAGCGCATCATAAGTATCTGCCACACGAAGAATTCTCGGAAAAATACCCAGTTTTTCCCCGGAAATCCCATAATAGCCGGATCCATCAAGGTTTTCATGGTGAAAAAGAATAGAATTTCTTGAAACACTGGATATGGAAGGAATTTCTTTTAATGCCTCATAGGAATACATGGGATGCTTTTTCATCTCATCCATTTCCTTGTCGTTATAAACATGCTTGGCATTTAAAACCCTTCTCTTGACATCAAATTTGCCAATATCATGCAAAAGACCGGCCACCGCCAGATTGTTGAGCTGTTCCTCATTAAAGCCCATTCCTACACCGATGGCAATGGAAAAAACCGCTACGGAAATACAATGTCTGTACTCATAATTCTTATCATTCTTAATATCAAGAAGATCCATTTTCAGGGTCTCTCTGTATTTCAGTTCCTGCACCATTTTTTTTGCAAGAGGGACACAGGCTGCATAGTCATTTTTATACAATGACGCAAATGCCTGTGTGCGCAACTCATCAGGGATAACGTCCTCTATGATGATATCCTCAAAACCCGGTGTATCGATGTATGCGCCCTGAAAGCCCATGGCGGTCATTCTTTTTAAAACCGTTTCGCTGATCTGATTACCTGCATTGACAAGGAGCCGCCCATCATCTCCCATAATTGCTTTGGCAAGTTTCATGCCGGGCTTAAGATGCTCTATGCTCAAATATTGCATATTACCGTTTTCTCCGTTTCATGACCATCGACCTATACAAAAATTATAGCAAAATAAAACTGTTATGCCAACACCTTATGTTCTGTAATAAAAAATGTAAATTCCCCACTGTCAAGAAGCCTTTCCTTATCGTCTTTCAGCCTGACCTCAAAAACGGCAAGATGTTTTCCATAGCGAAGCTGCTCCGCTTCACAGTAAATGTACTTCGTCCCCTCTGCCGGCAGCATGAAATTCATACTGCCCGTCACGGTGGTCACATAATACCCATTCATGCAGGCTGCCGTTCCGGCCACAATGTCCGCAAGAGAATATAAGCTCCCTCCGTGAAGCATACCATAGGGGTTTGTCAATTCTTTCTTATATTTCATTCTGGCGAGTGCATATCCCTGTTTTACCTCAAGGAGCTCAATCCCCAAAAACTGCATATAAGCATTTTCATCTACCATTTTTCTTAATATCTGCTCTGTTTTTTCCATAATATTAATATACTTATTTCTGATTATTTTTTCAACTTCAAATAATACTTTCTATAAAAATACAGCGATACGATTGTTCCGATGCACCAGCCTACCGGCCATGCACTCCATATTCCCATAGTGCCCATAAATCCTGACAGGATCACTGCCAGTGTCACTCGCAGGATCAAATCGGTAAAAGTGGAGGCCATAAATTCCTTCATCCGGCTTGCTCCCCGCAAAACCCCATCTGTTACCAGTTTTACGGAGACCACAAAATAGAACGGCGACAATACTCTGAGAATCCGGATTCCTGTTTCCATCGCCTGTCCTTCGGCACTGTCCATAAACAGATACACCAGCCATTTTCCAATGGTCAGATACAGAATCACGATTGGCACACACACCGTCCATACCATTTTGATGCCTGCCTGAAAACCGCTGTGAATTCTGTCATATTTGCCTGCACCCACATTCTGCGAAGTAAAGTTGGAAATACCATTCCCTAATGTGGTAAGGGAAGTGATCACCAGATTGTTTAATTTAATCGCTGCCGCATAACCGGCAATCACAGCAGGTCCAAAGCCATTGATCAGACTTTGGATCACTATATTGCCCACAGAAATAAAGCTTTGCTGTAAAATACTTGGAATCGCCACAATACAAATCTGTTTGAAGATCGGGAAAGAAAACAGCTCCGCTTTCTTTTCGCAGGGAAGCAGTCTCAAATGTTTAAATACTACCGCAATGGCAAGAATGCAGCTTACTCCCTGACAGAGAAAGGTAGCCCATGCCACACCTGCGACTCCCATGTTGAAAAATCGCACAAAAATATAGTCTGCCAGCACATTGGCAGTCGAAGAACACGCCAGAAAAATAAACGGTGTCTTGGAATTACCGAGAGCCGAAAAAATTCCCGTTGCAATATTATAGAAGAAGAGAAAGGGAAGACCGCCGATATAGATCATCAGATACAGCGCCGAATCTGCCATGATTTCCTCCGGTGTATGAATCATGACAAGCAGTCTGCTGCAAAGCAGAAATCCGAACAGCATCAGCAAACCACAGAGAATTCCTCCGCTGATCAGTGTGGTATGTACCGCTGTTTTCACATGGTGATATTCTTTGGAGCCGAAATATCTGCTGACGATCACCGAACACCCGATATTGCAGCCAAAAGCAAAAGCAATAAAGATCAAAGTGATCTCATAGCTGTTTCCCACTGCTGCCAGTGCATTTTCTCCTACAAATTTACCTGCGATCAGGCTGTCAGCTATGTTGTACATCTGCTGAAAAATCACACTTCCAAATAGCGGAAGGCAAAATGCCCATAGGACCTTCTGCGGTTTCCCGCTTGTCAAATCTCTGTTCATCGCGAAATACCTCGTTTTCATCTTTTCCGAGAACAAATTATAATACAATTTTTTCTTTTTTTCTATAAAAAAAGAGGTTTCGGATACTTTTATACCCGAAACCTCTCCTGATTAAATATTGCAGAAATTAATTCTTGGAAATTAATTTACCACCACGTTTTGATACTACATCGAAAATAACAGCTGCCAGAAGAACAAGTCCTTTTACCACCTTCTGCATGTTCTGGTCAACACCCATCAGTGACATACCCAGGTTAATGACACCCATCAGAACCGCACCGACAATAACGCCGGGAACTGTACCGATACCACCATATGCGGAAGCACCGCCGATGAAGCAGGAACCGATGGCATCCATCTCATAGCTCTGTCCATAAGTAGGCTGTGCGGAGGTCATACGTGCAATAGTTACCATTCCTGCTAAAGCTGACAGGAATCCCATATTCAGATATGCCAGGAAATATACCTTGTTGGTATTGATACCGGAAAGCTTGGTAGCCTTCTCATTGCCGCCTACTGCATAGAAATAACGTCCTGTTGTGGTGTTTGAGGTAATGTAGCCATATACCATAACTACGATCAATACCCAGATCAGTACCGTAGGAATACCTTTATGCTGTGCAAGTCTGAAAGAAAATGCCAGAATTACCACACCGATTAAAATTGTTTTGAACAGAAAAACAGCCATATTCTCTATTGTATAACCTTTTTTCTGTTTACTCATTCTGCTCTTTATCTGGATGAACACATAAATAACCGTTGCCAGTACACCCGCAAACACACAAGTCAAATTAAGACTGCCGTTTCCAAAGAAATCGGGAATGTAGCAGTTGGCACCGCCGCCGAACAGATTTACAAATGCAGTACACTCCTTGATGGAAATGGTCATACCGTCAAGCACTACATTGCTTAAGCCTCTGAAGGCAAGCATTCCTGCCAGCGTAACAATGAAAGGAGGAATTCTTACATAAGCAATCCAAAAGCCCTGAAAGGCTCCGATCAATGTACCAACAAGAATCATGATCAGAATGGCAACTACCATATTGACCTTCATATTGACCATGAGAACCGCACCGATTGCTCCTACAAAGCAGACAACCGAACCGACGGAAAGATCAATATTACCACCTGTCAGAATACAAAGCAGCATACCGGTTGCAAGAATAAACACATATGCGTTCTGTGAAATCAGACTGCTGACATTCATGGGAAGCAGGATTGCTCCTCCCGTTCTCCATGCAAAAAATGCTGTAACCACGATCAAAACAATGATCATGGTATATTTTTTTATGAAATCTAAGGATTTTGCTTTATTCATACCTTTTCTCCTTTACTTTCCGGCTTTAAGAATATGTGACATGATGATTTCCTGTGTGGCCTCACTGCCTTCCAGTTCTCCTACAATCTTACCTTCATTCATAACGTAAATTCTGTCGCACATACCGAGAATTTCCGGTAATTCGGAGGAAATCATAATAACGGATTTGCCTTCTGCCACCAGTTGATTGATGATACAGTAAATCTCATATTTTGCTCCTACATCGATACCTCTTGTAGGTTCATCCAGAATCAGGATATCGGGATCTGCAAACATCCACTTTGCCAGGAGAACCTTCTGCTGGTTACCTCCGCTCAAATTCCCTACATTCTGTTCTACGGTAGGACACTTTGTTTTCAGCTTATCCTTATATTCAACTGCAACACCATATTCCTTATCTTTGTCAATAATGGAATGTGAACTCACGGCATCCAGATTGGCAAGCGTGGTATTGATCTTGATCGGATTGCTCAGGATCAATCCGTTTCCTTTTCTGTCCTCCGTAACATATGCCAGCTTGTGCTTAATTGCATCCTGAACTGTATTAAGATGGACCTCCTTGCCATTGATAAACAGCTGTCCACTGATATTGTCCCCGTAGCTCTTGCCAAAAAGGCTCGTGGCAAGCTCGGTACGTCCCGCACCCATCAGTCCGGAGATACCAACTACCTCACCTTTTCTGACATTCAGATTAACATTGTCAACTACCTTTCTTTCTGCATAAAGAGGATGATATACAGTCCAATCCTTCACTTCCATCATCACATCCCCGATATGCTTTTCACGCTTCGGGAATCGATCCGAGAGTTCACGCCCCACCATTCCTTTAATAATACGGCTCTCGGAAATATCATCCTTTTCTTTGTCAAGCGTTTCGATCGTAGCACCGTCTCTGATCACTGTGATCTTATCTGCCACAAAAGAAACTTCATTTAATTTATGAGAGATGATAATGGATGTCATTCCCTCTTTTTTAAACTTAAGGAGCAGCTCAAGGAGTGCTTTGGAGTCTGCCTCGTTTAAGGAAGCGGTAGGCTCATCCAAAATGAGGAGCTTTGCATTCTTTGCCAGAGCTTTTGCAATCTCCACCAGCTGCTGCTTTCCTACACCTATATCCTTGATCAATACCTGCGGCGATTCCTTCAGTCCCACTGTCTTCAGATATTTCGCTGCAAGGTCATTTGTTTCGTTCCAATTAATTTTAAGCTTGGTTCCTCTTTCATTGCCGAGGAACATATTTTCACCTATCGTCATGTAAGGAATGAGTGCCAGTTCCTGATGAATGATAACAATTCCTTTTCTCTCACTGTCCTTAATGGTATGGAACTCACAAACCTCACCATCATAAATAATGTCACCTTCATAGGTTCCATAAGGATAGATACCGCTCAGAACATTCATCAGAGTAGATTTTCCGGCACCATTCTCGCCTACAAGGGCATGAATTTCGCCTTCCTCCACCTGCAAATTTACATTATCAAGTGCTTTAACGCCAGGGAATGTTTTGGTTATATTTTTCATTTCCAGTAATATTTTCGCCAAGTATATCCCTCCTAAGTCTGCTATAGCTGCAATATTTAATCAATTGATTTTTAACCTTCTTCTAAGAATAAGCAGGCGGGTATTGCCCGCCTGCATCCTATTCTTTTTTCTTTTGGATTCTCTATTACTGTAAATCAGCTTCTGTGTAATATCCGGAATCAACTAACAGTTCTTTGTAATTGTTTGCATCTGCAAATACGGGCTCGCAGAGGTAAGAAGGAATAACGCCTGTACCATTGTCATATGTTTCTTTGTCATTAACAGGAGCCTCGCCACCCTTCATGATTGCGTCAACCATCTCAACAACCTTAGAAGCAAGTGTACGTGTATCCTTGAAGATAGACATTGACTGCTTGCCTGCGATCATATTCTTAACGTTTGCAATATCGCAGTCCTGACCGGTGATGATAGGCCACTCACCTGTGTAGTTAGCTTCCAGTGAGTTGGTAACACCAAGTGCTGTAGAGTCATTGGAGCAAAGAACTGCATCAAGCTTTGTTCCGTCTGCATAGTTTGCGGAAATGATAGCATCCATTCTGGACTGAGCTGTCTCTGTTGACCAGTTAGCTGTTGCAACAGTTTCGAAATCGATCTGACCGGACTTAACTACCAGTTTGCCTTCATCGATATAGGGCTTCAGAACATCCATAGCACCACCGTAGAAATATCTTGCATTGTTGTCACCGGGGTCACCTGTAACGATTTCAATGTTGAAAGGTCCTGCTGCATTTTCAAGATCAAGTTTTTCTTTTATGTATTCGCCCTGCTTTGTTCCAACCATGTAGTTATCAAATGTAGCATAGTAGGAAACTGCATCAGAGTTCATGATCAGACGGTCATAAGCGATAACGGGAATATTCTTTTCCTTTGCCTGATCCAGAACTGTTCCAAGGGAATCACCGTCAATAGAAGCGATTACCAGAAGCTGGCATCCGGAGTTGATCATGTTTTCAATCTGTGATACCTGTGTTGCGATATCGTTAGAAGCATACTGAAGATCAACCTCATATCCTGCTTCTTTCAATTGAGCTTCCATGTTGGAACCATCCTGATTCCATCTCTGTAAATCCTTGGTAGGCATTGCCACACCAATCTTTCCGCCGCCGGCGGATGCTGATGCTGATTCAGAAGCTGATCCGGAACCGCATCCCACTAACATTGTTGCAACCATTGTTGCTGCAAGAAGCATACTCAGTAATTTTCTTTTCATGAATTTAAACCTCCCTTAAATACTGGTATCTATTTTGTTTACAGATAGATAATATCATGAATGCGATAGGAATAATTTACGAATTTCTTCAATTTTTTAACCCAAAATGAGTACAAAAAGAGGTTGTGCTAGCACTTTTTTGTTATGCTGCACAACCTCTTTTTAAAATAATCCTAATTAATTATGGCATTTTATCCGGCACATTTAAATAGACATCTTCCTTCAGATGAAAACCGCTGTTAATGATCACATCATTGATATTTTTCTCGGTCACACTGACCGGCAAAAGCCCCACATAGGGAATCTGATAGCTTCCGTTATCCATGATCGACACATCATCCCCTGTAATTTCTTCTCCTCTTGCCAGCATAACAGCGCATTCCGCTGCTCTCTGTGCCAGTTTTTCCACCGGCTTATAAACCGTCATAACCTGAGTACCTTCCACAATTCTCTGACAGGCTTCCAAGTCTGCATCCTGTCCTACAACCAAAATATCTCCTGCCAGCCTTTTTTCTGCCAAGGCATGAACCACCTGACTTGCCAGGTTATCATTGCCGCACATAATGGCATCCGCTTCGGAAACCACATCCACATG
Organism: uncultured Clostridium sp.; assembly: GCA_945917985.1. GTDB lineage: Bacteria > Bacillota > Clostridia > Lachnospirales > Lachnospiraceae > Suilimivivens. The sequence goes on from CAMEIH010000050.1 coordinate 13,473, forward strand.
GTCATAAACATAAGCTGCCGACAGTTCAGCTCTCCAACCGTCTGCATGGAAAGAATCCAAAACAGTGACATCATTTTCTTCCATCACTTTTTTAAATCCACCCTCAACCAAAGATACATTGTTATCCTGCGGAGAACCACCCAGCATCAGCACATTTCCGCCCGCCAGCCCTTCATCAATAAGAGCCTGTGCCATCATGGTTCCCACCATCTCGTTGTCAAAAGAAATGTACAGATCCACATCCGCATCCTTGATCAGACGGTCATAGGCAATCACCTTGATTCCTGCATCTTTCGCTTTCTGCACAGAACTTCCAAGTCCCTCCGAATCAATACAGATGATCACGATCACATCCATATCCTTCTGTATAAAGTAATCGATCTGCTTTTTCTGTTCCTCTATATCTCCATTGGCATTCTGTACATTCACTTCGGCACCAAGTTCCTTTGCCATGGATACAAATACGTCACGATCCCGCTGCCATCTTTCGATCACAAAGGAATCAAAGCTCATACCGATCTGAATTTTCTCTTCTTCCTGCGGACTGTTTACACTCTTTCCGCCTTCTCCTTCTCCGCAGGAAGTTAGGAGCAACATCATGACAAGAAGCAGACAGATCGTCTTCCATTTTTTCATGCTTCTCTTTTTCCCTCCTTATATTCCGTAGGGGTAACCCCTACATTTTTCTTGAAAGAACGGCTGAAATAGTTCGGATCCGAATATCCCACCATGGTACAGATTTCTTTCATGGAATACTCTGCTGTATTCAATAATTCCTTTGCCTTCTCTATCCGGATACCGGTAAGATATTCTATAAAATTTTCCCCCGTGTCTTCTTTAAATAATTTGCTGAAATAATAGGGACTGATATTTACGATTCGGGATACATCATCCAGTGAGATATCCTTGCTGTAATTATCCTTTATGTAATCCTTTGCCATTTCAATAATGCTGTTCGACTTCTCCGTCCTCTTGCTTAAAATATTCTGGCAAGCCGTCATGATTTTTTCTACAAACCACTCCTTCAGTTGATCCAAATCATCCATTCCCATGATAGAGGGCAGGTAATCCTGCCTGGAGTTGAAACGATAGGTCATACCACCTTTTTCGTAAGCCAGGTGCTCTGCCCAAAGAGCAAATTCAAGTACTTTGGTTCTGATTTCCATCAAACTGTCAGGGCTGGTCTCTGTCATCCAGTCAAAAAACATTCTTGCCGTTGCTGCTGCATTGTTGATTTCTCCCTTTTCCACTTCCTCAAACAGCTTTTTTTCCAGGTCTATGGGATAATCGCCCGCATAATCGCATCCGATGGGAAGATCATCCACGTGAGCCACACTTCCGGTAGTCATAATCAGGGCATTTAAGGCCTCATCATAGGATTCTGACAGATTTTGAAGTTCCTTGACTCCTCCGATTCCGATTCTGAAACTGATATCTGTCTTTTTCCTCATCCTGCGTACCAGTTCTCTGGATTTTTCTATCAGTTCAATTCTCTCATTGTAATCCATCTTATTGTTTTCACAGGGAACAAGCACTGCCAGTTTATTGGCCATCACCGTTCCCACAATACATCCGAAATATTCTTTGAGGCATTCTCTTACCTCCTGATAATGCTTCTGCATTCTCACACTGCTTCCTATGGCATTGGTCATATGATTGCCCTCCTGGGCATCTCCGCAAACCACTGCAATCATATAAGCATAATTTTGCGTAATTCCCAAAATAGTCTTATAATTTTCAATATCTTCCAGGAAATGTTCCTGAAAAAGAATATTGTAAATCAGACCGCTCTCAATAATCGGAACAACCGTTTCCAATTTTTCTTTGACCAAAAGGTCGTTGCTTCTCTTTTCTCTTTCCTTCTCAATCATTTCCATGGCGCGTTTTAACACGGAGATGATTTTGTTTTTTTCCATAGGCTTGGTGATATATTCCAGGACTCCCAGTTTGATAGCCTCTTTTGCATAATCAAATTTGTCATATGCTGACATAACAATAAAGATGATACCCGGATTGTTCTTCCGAATCTCCTTCATTGCTTCAATACCGTTAATACCGGGCATCTGAATGTCCATAACAACGATATCGGGTCTGAAGTTTTCTGCAAGCTCAATCACTTTTCTTCCCGTCTTGGCATATTCAACAACACAATCATCCCCAAATTCTTTTTCTATGATGAATTTCAGGGAATCGATCACAATTCCTTCGTCATCTGCCAACATAATCTTATACATCTTCTTCCCTCTCCTTCATCTGCAGATAAATGATAACCTCACAGCCCTTATTCTTTCCTTCACTCACAATGCTCATCACATCATCACTTTCTGTAAAAAGCTTTAGCCTTGCGATCACATTGTCCATACCGACACCGTTGGAACCTACTGCCAGTTCTTCTTCCCGATAAGTCCCGTTCATCACTTTATCTATCGTATCCTGACTCATTCCAATACCGTTATCACGCACGCTGATACATACTACATCATCAATCCGATAAACCGACAGCTCTATTCTGCCCTCACCTGCCATTTCACGGATTCCATGATTGACGCAGTTCTCTACAATAGGCTGCAGGATCATGCTTGGCATCTTCACGTTAAGAAGCGACTCATCAATTTTTTTCTCGTAATGAATCTCCCCCGAAAAACGCACATTGAGAATATAGATATAATTGTCTACCAGCTCAATTTCCTCTAAAACAGTGACGATTTCATCGCCCTTTTTTACATTATAGCGGAAAAATTCCGCCACATTCTGCACATATTGGTAGGTTCTGTCCGCACCCTCCATCATGGCAAGCTGGGCACCGGCATTCAATGTGTTAAATAAAAAGTGAGGATTAATCTGGGCCTGAAGATATTTCAGCTTGGCATCTTTCAGGTGAGCCTCCATCATCAGTTCTTTTTCTTTCAGATTTCTTTCCACCTCCATACTGAGGCGTATTCTTTCAATATATTCACGGATACTGATAACCATTTGGTTAAAGGCTCTTGTTACGACACCGATTTCATCTTCTGCACCACTGTCTGCCAGTTCAATGTCAAAATTTCCCTTTGCGACTTCGTCTGCCTGGGTTGCCAGCGTTTTTAATGGACTGATTATGGTCCCTGCAAGCTTTATAATAATCACTACATTTCCGATAATGACCACAAACATAACGGCAACACTGATGGTTTCAAACAACCGGAAAGCCTTCAGCAATTCCACATAGTTTTCAGAATTATTGATAAACTGCTCATTGTTCAGGCTGTAGATGTAGGTATTGATATAATCATACAGCTGGGTGGCATTTTCATACCGGACTCTGTATTTTTCCACATTACGGCCACGCTTTGCTTCAATAGTTTGTGCTACCGCAGTCAGATATTTCTCCGACATATGCTTGATATTTCTTTCCATTCTGTCAAAGGTTCTGCCTGTTACATCGTCATCCAGCTCCTGCACCATTTGGGAATAATTCTGCTCACTTCTGTAATAATCCTCAAGGGCATCACTTGTTTTCACATTCAGATAAGCCGTCATATTATCCTGAACAGCTGTCAGACCGTCAGAAAGCTCAATTAAATGCAGATTCTCCCTGTATACCATTTCCATTTCATTAGACATGCGATTGATGCCCATGATCAAAATAATATTTACAATAAATATAAGTAAATTCGCAAAAATACAAATGCTGCTGATTTTTCCCTGAAGAGAAAGGTTTCGAAATCTATTCTTCATCTTCGCCACCTCCCAGATACCGGGAAACATTATCCTTATTAATGAACGCAATGTCAGCCGTAAAGTACTGACTGGTATTACCGTACTCATAATATTCCGTCAGTGCATCAATACAAAATTGGCCCATCTGCTCTGTGTCAACGGAAACTGTGGCATAAATTACATTTCGGTCAATCGCCTTAATGATTGTTTCAGAGTCATAATAGCCAAGAATGTTGACCTGTCCTACTTTATTATAATCTACCACAGCCTGATATACACAAGTGGTATTCAGTTCATTCAGACATATGATAATATCAGGCAGTTCATCCTCCATAAAAATATCTCTGATCGATTCCTCCACGGAAAAAGCATTGGTATTGTCTACAGACACCAGCGTGATTTCAATATCGGTTCCCGATTTATTTGCATTTTCAACAGTCTCCTGGATACCGGAGCACAGAATGTTCTGACTGGAATTTTGTGTATAAGAATTTACCAGCACTGATACCTTGACCCGGTCTTTTTCTTGTTCCTCCGCAATCTGGAGGATCTGCCTTCCGTACTCTCTCCCCAAATTATAACTGCCAACTCCCACGAAGCTGATTCTGTTACTCTGCGTACTATCACCGTACAATGTGACCACAGGAATGCCCGCATCCACTGCCTCATTGATGAGTTCTGCCATCTGTTTCGTCTCATCAGCCTCCACGATGATGCCATCCACTCCACTGTCAATGGCAATCCTCATTAAATCCTCTCTGGAATAGGTGGTGGAAAGGTTGCTGCCCAGCATTTCCACATAAGCATTTTCCTTTACGCCGGCCTCGTATGCACCCTGATAGACAGACTGCCAGAAAGAGGATTTTCTCTCCTCGGTGATCAATGCATAATATCTCTGATATCTTGTCTCATCTTCTGTTTCTTTAAAATGGTTCATGTAAAAACGGAAAAAGCCTATACCGATTATGGAAGTGACAACCACAAACAGAGTGGTTGCCACTAATATCAGCGTAAAATTACTTTTCTTTATCTTATTTTGATCCATGTTCATCCAATAAATCCTATGACAAAAACAACTACAATAATTATAAGTAATGCCCAGAACGCAATGATTCCAATTTTTCTTTTCCGTTCTGAAACAGGCTTCTTTGCTTCCATTTTATTGTCGTAATCAAGAAGCTGCACCTCTCTTGCCATATTCTGCATAATGTTATCATTTCTTTGACTCATGTTCATCTATGCTATACCTCCTGAAGATCATATTCTCTCGATCCGCAGCCAAGTGCTGCTGCCGCTTCAATAGTATGCACACCGTTTCGTGACTCGATCCTCTCAATCAGATGATCTCTTCCCGGATCGTCCGACGCATATACAAGATCAAGACATGCCTGGTCAATAGCAACAGGATCGAGGGAAACAAGAATACCAATATCCTTCATACAGGGATCCTCCGCAACTGCACAGCAGTCACAGTCCACGGACATGTTTTTCATCACATTGACGTAAACAATATTTCCCTTAAAATATTCAATCACCGATAAGGCTGCATCTGCCATGGATTCCAGAAATGCATCGTGGTCAGAGGTCCAGATTTTTTCAGGTTCTCCGGCGCCATGAACATATGCTTTTCCGTAGGAAGAAGCCACTCCGATGGATAACTGTTTGAGAGCTCCGCCATAGCCGCCCATAGGATGTCCCTTAAAATGGGAGAGGACAAGCATGGAATCATAATTTACAATGTTTTTTCCAACGAAATTCTTCTGAATTCTCTTACCCTCGGGGATTGCCAATTCCAGGTCAGGACCTTCTCCGTCCAACAGATCTACACGGAAATATTTGCTCCATCCGT
>CAMEIH010000051.1 GCA_945917985.1 uncultured Clostridium sp.
GCAAAGCCTTTTCCCTGTTCTCCTGCCCTTGCCGCCTCAATGGAAGCATTTAGGGATAATAGCTTGGTCTGTGCTGTGATATTCATTATGAGAGCAACTGCATCGGTGATCTCTGAAATCGCATCATTTGTACTCTCTATCTGCTGCGCTATTCTGTTTACTATCTCAGCAGACTTATTGGAGCTTTCAAGCACGATTGCCATGGAACTGACAGCTTTATCGTTTGCATCCTTCATAAGAACGGAACTCTGGTTTAAGGTTTTCACGTCTGTGTCAATATTTGTGATATCTTCTCCCATTTCAATGGACCGGGCATTGACATTTTGGACATTCTCAGCAAGTGATGTCGCTGTGGTAGCCAGTTCTTCCATTGCATTATTGATCTTCTCTGCACCACTACTGCTTGTAACAGCCAATTCGTTCAGAGAAGTTGCACTGTGATCCAGAATTTCTACATGACCGTCAACACTGGATATGATATCTCCAAGCTTTTCCTGCAATGTTCTGGCCGATTCCACCAAGATCTTATTTTCCTTAATGGCTGTATGAATCCTGATATTCTGAGACAGATCACCGTTTGCAATGATATTGATGCTTTCCGCTGCCTGGGCCAGAGGCTTTCTGATTTTCCTTGCCAGGACAAATATGGCGATTCCGTATACAAGAAGTAACACGGTATCAATGATATTCATTTTCAGCATCAGCTCCTGATTTGTCCCTTTGATGACGGAAGCTTTTTCTCCTGCAAAAGCCATCCCGATCACTTCACCCTCATCAGATTCTACCGGCATATAATAGACATAATATTCTTCGCCGGCAATACCTACGTTATCTGCCTTATAGTCGTTCCCCGCCTTTACCGTTTCCCAGATTTCGGGATCGGCCTTTGTGCCTTCCACTCTGTTTCCGGATGCATCTATTATGGAAGAAATGTATCTGGTATCACCTTCAAAAAAGGTCTGTTCAATATCATTGTCCTTTAAGGAATCAATGAATTCATAGCTTACCTCATCCTTACATAAAATTCCCTCCCGGATATCCCATGTAAAATACTGCTCTACCGATGAGGCACAGGCTCTTAACCTGGCATAGGTGCTTTCCTCCAGCTTCTTTTCATTCTGACCGGTAGAATACATGGTCAGAATAATGTTGGCAGTGAGCAGCGGAATAAAGCCGATCATAAAGATTGTCTGCAACATGGTTAAAGATTTTTTTCCCGGTTTTCTCATGAATTCCTGGCGTATCTTAGCGGTACAGATACGCGCCCCCTTTCCCTTTTTGTGTTTCTATTTATATTTTAAAGCGTTAACAGATTCTCGTCAATTGCCTCCTCCAGTTTTCTTGCAAGCTCTGCGATGCCGGAAAGACTGTTCCTTGCTTTCTCCACTTTATCAATCTCTTCCTGAACAGTACTCTGATATACCATCTCCCTGCGCACACGCATATCATTGTTGGAGAAACCTACCACAATATCCTTCACACCGTTTTCCGTCTCAATCAGTTCCGCTCTCATCTCGCAGTAAACAATGGCTCCGTTTCGAAGAACACGGTATTTTTTGGAAAAACTGCCGTTTTGCTGCAGATAGGAACACATATCCGGCAGTTTGGCAATGCTTGTGAAGAATGCTCTGTCATCCTCATAAATATTCCCAAGTATATAAGCACTCAATATCTGTTCATAGGTAACTCCCTTTTCAAAGGCCTCTCCATACTGCTCCCTGATAACAGGATCCAGTCTGTAAGCAACCACTGAATTTTTTTCCACATCCACATAACAGATGGAGACATATTCATTGGCAAGAACACTGATTACATTCATTTCTCTCAAATGTTCTCTCTGGGCCTGCGATGTTTTCTCCATATATCCCTTGATCTCTTCCCGGAAGCCTCTTGTCTGGAAATAGAGATAATAAGCAAATGTGGAAAGGACAATGGCAGTCCTTCCAAGGCTTCTCACAGAATAAACAGTTTCCACCACAAGTGCTGTCACAATCACGCCGCAGGCAATCCAGAGAACAGAATTTTCCAAAACGATCCTTCTTTTTCCCTTTGTAAAAGAAAAAAGCAGCAAACATAAAAGGTAAAAAAATAAAATAATATGAGTTGTGTACCCCAGCGGTCCTCTTATGAACTGATTCTGTTCATTGTAGGAATATGCAATTCCTGTAAGGAATGCAGAAAAAGCTACAATGACATTTATCATTGCCGGAACGGAAAATAAAATCTCCCCCCAGCGTTTCATTTTCCCCCGCATGGAAAGTCTGAGTATCCCGAGAAGCAAGATAGGCCTTATACTGTAGCCCATTGCAGAGAAAAAAATTCTCCAGTAAGAAGGCTTCTCAAAGGTTGCTGTTTTCAGCTCCAGGCTGTAAAAGATCAGTTCCAGAAATTCCAGAAAACAGAGAAAAAAAAAGGTGTTTCTTACTTCCTTATCCATCTCCTTATTGGAAAACAAAAAAGCAGTCAGAAAAACAAGACCGACCAGCGGTGCAAAATTAATTGTGAATAATTCTTTTATCATGTTCCTCTCTCCCTTACACAATCTTTTTTCTTGGTACTCTCGGGCAGAAAACATATCTGTTTCTTCCCATATTCTTAGCGGAATACAGCGCTGCATCCGCATTCTCAAACAGTACAAAATAGTTGTCTCCGTTATCCGGGCTGACAGCACCGCCGATACTGAGTGTAATCTTCATACGCTCGTCCGGCGTCTGAATCTTCCGCACATCGGACAGCAGTTTTTTGAGATAGACATCCACATCCCTTGCATCACAGATTTCCGGAAGCCAGATTTGGAATTCATCTCCCCCGAATCTGCCGCACATTGCCTCTTTCGGGAAGATCTGATGGAGCTTTTCCCCGATGGTATGCAGCACCATATCCCCGAATACATGTCCGTAAAAATCATTCACATTTTTAAAGTGATCGATATCCATGACCAGAAGGGTTCCGCTTGTTCCACCCTTTTCCAGTATCTCTTTCAGTTTGGACTCAAAGGCCGCCTTGGTCACACATCCCGTCAGCTTGTCCGTATCTCTCTGCCGTTCTATGTAATGCCTCTGCATGATTTCCCTTGTCTTTGTCCGTATAATGCTCATATGGATCACTGTTCCGAGAAAGAGGCTGCACAGCGCATTTACCGTATCCGTATATGCCAGATAATAGGCTTTACTTTGAAAATCAATGGGAATAAACACGGCAAGAATCAGCACAAAATAACAGAACATCCGCCAGGGCTTATCCATCACCAGGAGCGGTGCCGCCATCATGATCAGACAGAAGGTAGTTGCAGAAATATCATTCCTCAAAACGGTATTTAAAATAATAGCATAAGTGAACATCATGGTCATTGCCAGATACCAAAGAGGAATGATGATTTTTCTCACTCTCTTTTTCATCAGACTGCAGATTGCGTGAATCACCAGAAAGACCAGAAAAATCCCGCCGTACAGCCATCTGTTGGGAGCCATCATTTTCGAGAACAGACTGCCTACAAACAGGCATTCAAACATCAGCATCAGACAGATGGAAATCATTGCCAGCGAATTTCTGTCTCTTTCCAGAATCTCTCCCTCAATCTCCTGGTATTCTTCCTTTTTGATACCGCCATATAACAGATTACTGATAAATTTGTTCTGCAAACTCTTACTCTTCTCTCTCGTCATCATATGACTCTCCTCCTCAGTAATTTTCACCGGTATATTACATAAATTTTATGATTCAGGTTCTGTTTTTTCTATTATAGCAGAGCAGGCGTAACCAAACCGTAACCGAAAAAGACAGCCTCACACAGGGATGCTGTGTGGGCTGTCCTTTTCGGTTACTTATTTTTCATTTTTCTTTCTTTTTCCCAAAATATATACTCCAGCCAGTATCGGAAGTATAAGCAAAATGAAATACCAGTTAGAACCCTGTTTCTCTTCACTTTCCCTTTCAAGCGTCTGCGTGAGCATCTTGTTTTCGTTCTGTGAATAAGAATCTCCCATAAGCACGGTATCCGAATCTACTATGAGAGCATACTCGGAATTGTCATCAACATACATGCTGATCACATTACCTTCCATCGTAAACTCAACATATTCCGTACAGGTTTCTCCGTTTTCATCCGTATAAACACGTATGATCTCATAATTAACCGGCTGATTATCTGCAGAACGATATTCTTCCGGTATTTCAAAGGATATCTTGACAGGTTCACCTGTCTTTACTACTACTTCTTTCCTGTCGCCGACCTTCTTAAAGAGGGACATTTTGATAAAGGAAACAATCCTTTTATCCTCCGGCATCAGCTTCGCAACTGCCTTCTGACTCTCTTCGGAAACAGCTTCCTCTTTCAATTCCGCCACAGCCACTCTTAAGACTATATTCTCCCCATTAAGGACTGCTTTCTTTTCCTCAGCTGTCAGTACGGCATTGATCAGCTCCGGCAACTCCTCTTCATCGATCACCGCATTCATCACACCGGTTTCTCCAAATCCGGAGTTCACATCACCCGGAAGCTTGTTGTCCGGAATTTCACTTCCAAAGGAATCCGTTCCTGTCACAACAATCGTTCCCTGTTTCAGAGCCTCTGCCATCAGTTCTTTCTGCTGCTCCTCATCCTCCGGAAGTTCTATCGGTGTCTGTTCCATGTCCTCAGCCGATTTCTCAGCATCTGTCTTTGTTTCCCCGGTTCCGGTTCTGTTCTTTTCTGTCTTATCCTCTTCTTCCGGTAATTTCTCTTCTGTCTTCTCTGCATCCGGCTTATTATTTACCGGCAAAGGAGGAATGCTGCTTTCTTCGGACTCAGAGTTGTCTGTACCACCGCCTCCGCCGGCACCTTCATCATCATCATCTTCGTCGTCATGATCTTTATTTCCGGAATCACTTACAGGTCTTGCCTTCTCCACATAGCTGCTTCCGGGAAGATTCTCTATCTCGGCATCTGATGTATCGGCATTTTGATAAATCTCGATTTTACCCTCGTTGGTAATCTCACCGCTTAATCTGTCACTCTCAAGAATAGTTCCTGTTTCGCTGTTATTCAAAGGACCTGACACATCGCCTCCGACAATCTTACCGTTATTGACAGTATTTCCGCCAGCTCCGGGGTCTCCGTTTAAGCTTCCGTTCTTGTTGTCAATTGTTCCGTTATTTTCAAGAGACCCGGAATCGGAATTGGAAATATCTCCGTTATTTTTCACATTACCACCTTCGTCATTGCTGATATTTCCGTTATTGTCTATATTTCCATCATTGTTAAGGTTGCCGTGGTTATCAAGGCTGCCGCCTTCCTCAATTGAAAGACCGCCTCCCTCTTCAATATGAACATCTCCCTGATTGTCCAGAGAACCACCATCTTTAATAACAATATTCTTACCATCCGGAACTTTCAAGGTCACACCATCCGGAACACTTACAGGTTCATCAATCACAGCAGGGGAAGAAGCCACAGTAACGGTAACCGGCTTGCTCTTTTCTCCGGCTTTTTCCAGTGCATCCTTAAGACTCGGGAAATACTCTGTCTTCTTATTTCCGCTTTCATCCACATAGGTTACAGAGGCTTCAACTCCATCAAGTCCATCCTTCGGAAGGTTACCCCTGTAGTGATTGATATCCGATACCTGCGCATGATCAATCTGTCCATCATTATCACTCTGTCCACCGGTCTGTTTCAAATCGCCGATTTTTCCGTCGCTTCCATTATGCAAATCACCGCCGGTCTGCAGATACTCATTGATCGTTCCGCCCTGGTCATTATTAAGCTTGCCTCCGCTTTGCTTTACTTGATTGATGCTGCCGCTGTTATCCGTGGTCGCATTGTCCTTGTTTTCCAGCTGGCCATTAATATTGCCGTCATTATCAAGCTTTCCGTTGCCACGGTTCGTCACGTTATTATCAATGTTTCCGCTGTTGTCAAGATCACCCGTATTATCAACTTCTCCGCTAATGACACCTTCATTTGACATATCTCCGGCGTTTTCCACATCTCCTGCTACATATCCCTTATTTTTCGTAGTTCCCTGATTTTTAATATCACCACCTACATTGGCAGATCCGTCAATCACAAGTTTTGCCCCGGGATCTACCTGCACATTCGGCTCGAGGGAACCGTCTCCCTGCTCACTGCTGTCCGTAATTTCCGTCACACCGGGAGCCTTCACGGTAAGAGGTCCTCCAGCAACAGTATTTCCATCCAGATCAAGTGTAATTTTTTTGCCGTTCTCATTCCCGATCGATGTCTCCGGAAGTGCAGTATCCTGTAACACCTCAATAGTGACATCCTCAGATGACTTGTTGGCATCCTCTATAGCGCTTTCCAAATCTGCATAAAGCTTGTCTCCGATTTTGGCCACAGGGTTATCGATCGTTGTCTCAGGATCCTCCCCTTCATAGCCACCGCCAGCAAATTCCACAGACTGAATGGTTCCGTCATTTTGCATATTTCCGGACTCCTGCTTCAATGTACCGATGGTTCCGCTGTTTGTAGCATTGCCTTTGTTGGTAAGCGTCGTAATCTCACCTTTATTGTTCAATGTTCCACTGTTAGTCACTTCTGCAGCTTTTACATCATTATCGATCGTCAGATCTCCCTTATTATCAACAGGCGCTGTCACCTTACCGTTTCCGCCTTCCGAAGAATCTGTGATTTTAGTGTCTGTTGCATTTTCGCTGACAGTCAGCTTGGAGGGAGTTCCTATCTCATGACCGTTCAAATCCAATGTGATACCAGGCTTATCGATCAAAATTTCTTCACTGCTTTCATCCTTCACATCATCCAGAAGCTGTAATGTAGCATTACCGTCTGTCTCATCCAGTGCTTCCCGTATGCTTGAGTAATAGGTTGTCTTTGTGGTTCCGTCAGGATTTTGCGTAATGACAGCCACCCTGGCACCTGCATAATCCATATCTGTTGCGGGTTCACCCTTAAATTCGCCGTCACTTACGATCGCTTTCTCAATACCACCCGGATTCTTATTATCCAGTGTACCTCCTGTCTGGTTCACCTCTTTGACTTTACCTTCTTCTCCGTTTGTAAAGGTACCCTCCTTCTGTTCTACCTTAGTCTCTATATCTCCATTATTTTCCATATTACCTGTATTGGTGACAGTACCGGGTTTCTTCATGGTTCCGTTATTGGTGGTTTTGCCGGCATTGTCAACATTTCCGGTTGTGGTCACATCCTTACCGAGAGTTAGATCGCCATCGGTTTTCACCTTGATATCACTGCCTATGGTTCCTTTCTCTCCACCTTCTCCCGGCGTACTGCTGTCGGTAAAGGTTGCCTTACCGGATGGTGAACCTCCGCTTTCACTGTCGCCACTGCCAATCTGAAGTTCTCCTCCTGTGATATCGTTACCCTTCAAATCTATGTTAATGTTATGGCCATTTTCGTTGTCAATCACAAGCGGAGGAGCAGCCGGCAGTTCCACATCCTTTGTAAGTTCAATCGTCACATCATCATCCGCTTCGTTGGCATCCTCTATAGCACTTTCCAGATCTCCGTAAAGCTTATTACCAATCTTTGCTTCACTTTCAATTCTATTTGCAGGTTCTGCGCCCTCATAGCTTCCTCTTTGCAGATCAACCTCTCCGATTCCACCATTGTCATCGCCCGGAGTATCCTTATTAATGGTATCCCCGCCTGTCTGGGTAATCTTATTTGTGGTCGCTCCCTCTTCATTCGTATAGGTTCCGTCTTGCTGAGTCACATCACCTGTTACCTTGCCCTTATTGTCAAAATCTCCATTGTTGGTCACAGGACCTGTGATCTCACTCTCATTGGTCAACCTGCCGTTATTGGTAACAGGGACCTCTACCTTCCCTTTTTCTCCATCCGAAGAATCCGTGATCGTAAGGTCAGTTCCCTCTCCCGTCGTAATGGACGAAAACTGCTCAATGTTATGTCCCTTCAGGTCCAGAATGACAGGTGTCTTTGTTGTAGTAAAATCAATGCTCTCATCTGTGACATCCTTGAGCAGTTCAACCGTTACCGGTCCGCTGTCCATACCGGCTGCATACTCCAGAGCATCATCGAGTGATACAAAATAGATGGGATCGCCACCACCAGGAGGAGTGATTTTTGCTACCTTACCGTCTGTTTCAGTTGAAGGTGTTTCACCATTTAATTTTTCAGGCTTATCTCCGGTGTATCCGCCTTTCTCTATATTTGCATCTGTAATTGTACCTTGGTTATCTGTATTACCACCCTTCTGGGTTAACTGATCAATTTTACCAGTTTCCCCATTCTTTAAGTTCCCGCCATTTTGTGTGGTATCACCAAGCTTACCGTTATTCTCAGTATCGCCCTGATTGCTCAATTTCTCAACAGTTCCGTCCTTTTCTACTTTCAACCTGCCGTCATTATCCACATCCTCAAGACTTACGCCTTTATCAACGTCCAGTGAACCGCCATCCTCCACCTTTACAGGCGTATTAACATTACCCTTTTCAGGGTCAGCAGAATCTCCGTTTTCCGGTTGGTTCTGAATGGTCACCGTCTGCCCTGCGGATTCTCCGCCATCAGGATTTCCAATCTGAATCTGCTTACCACTGCCTTCATCTCCCAATTTGTGATTGTTCAGATTAATATTTACCGGCACATCGGGATCAAGAATGATCGGTGCTTCGCCCAAATCATCATTGGACACATCTTTGATCAATGTGATTGTAAAAGGCTGTTCCTGCCCCTCTGCCCCTGATGTTTCCGGATCATTGGCATCCTCTACTGCATCCTTAAAGGTGCCGTAATAGGTCACAGGGTTGGTGTTGCTTTTTGCAACTGCACCCTCAGGAACCCCGGGAGTTGCACCTTCCGACGGTGTATAGCTACCCCCCTCCAGTTCAAGCTTTGTCTTAATCTCTCCGTCATTATCAAAGTCACCGCCCTTTTGAATGACGTTGTTCATGGTTCCTGTTTCACTATTTTTTGTGTGGCCGCTTTCATTGGTATAAATACCGGTGATATCACCGTCATTTTCAAAATCTCCCTTGTTGGTCACAGGTCCGCTGACAGCGGCTTTCTCTTCCACCTTTGTCTTTCCGCCTTCTTCATTGACAAGCGCACCGCCTACTTTGACATAATCGCCAATGGTGAGATCACCTGTATTATCAATTGAGGCTGTAATTTCACTGATACAGGTCGCAGATCCCTTTCCGTTGATGAAAGAAGTTGCTCCTCCGGTTCGTAATTCTCCACCGGAAATATTATAGCTGTTTAAATCAACCGTAATTGCTTTTCCGTTTTGATTTGCTATCTCAATCGTGGAATTACGATTGTCTACCGTAGAAAGGATCAGAATTGTTGCATCCTCAGGAGACGCATTGGCAATATCCACTGCATCAACAAAAGCAACATAGTATTCATTTCCATTCATGATAGTCGTGTAACCGGTCAGTCCCTCAGGCGCATTCTCCAGAACATTTTCAACAAAACATCCGCTCTCTAAAACAGCGCTTTCCACAGTGCCATGATTCTCAAAACGGCTCATCTCACCGGATTCGCTTTCCTGCTGGGTCATGGAAATCACAGTTCCCCTGTTGTTTACTAAGCTCAAATTCAACAATTCATTGATTGTGATTCCCTCATTGATTGTAAATTTTCCTCTGTTTTCTACAGATAGATTACAAGCGGATGATTCTCCCTGTAACGTAACAGTAGCCCCGTCTTCAATCAGCATCGTACCGGTTACAGTATGCCCATTCAGATCAATACTGTAGGAATTGCCCGCTATCACATCAATCTCCGTGTCTGACAAATCTTTTAATAATTCAATTTTTGAATTTGAGCCATATTGAGCTGCGTAATCAATTGCCTCTGCCAAAGTCTCAAAGAATCCATCCGTGCCGTCCGGCAGATGAATCTTAGCCTCTGCATTCTCTGCTTCAGCTTCATCTGTGGAAACCAGCTGTTCTGTAACTGCCGTAATTGTCATAGCCTCCGTAACAGCCGGAATAATATAGATGCCGTCTGTTTCTGTCACCAGCTTTCCGTTGGCCTTCACCGCCTTCAGCTTATAAGCCGGTTTTACCTCTACCGTAAACTGATAAGGCTGCCCGTGGTAAACATGGATTTTATCATCCTTAATATATCCGTAACCTTCTGCCCCTTTAAGAATATACTGCTGCCCGTCTAAGCCATCCTCAGTCAGGGTGATGATATGAGAACTCAGCAGTTCCCATCCTGCATAGTAGGTTACCGTTCCTACCTGTGATGCATCCACCTTTGTAACTGCATCACCTGTCAGATCTGCATTTTCAAACCAGCCGAGGAATACATGATTTTCCTTTGCTATCTGTGTCTCATCCGGAAGGAGAATATCATCTCCACCATGCTGATACTGTTCTGCCGGTGTATAGTCTTGCGCAAAGCTGCCTCCATTCAACTCCAGATTGATCGTATACTTATTTGCGATCCATTTTGCATATACTGTCACTTCATCTGATGTATTTGATGCAGGAATTTCCGTAATTGCTCTTCCGGTTCCACGGGGTGCCGTATACCATCCACCAAAGGTATATCCTGTCCTCGTCGCTTTCGGCAGTGTTGTGGCAACGCCCTTTACACCCTTCGACGGTGCAGTGTTCAGGAAGTATCCTGAAAACGCAGTACCTGTGGAAGAGCCATTCACTTCCTTATAGGTAATCGCATAATTCAGAGACTGCGCCTGCTCTTCAGCTTCTTCTTTAATCTGCTCCTTTGTCTTTTCTTCTCCCTCTTCCGTTTCAGGGTTAACATATCCCACTGCAAAGGTTATGGTGCCGCCACCCACCTCACTTGGAATTAATTGGAAGGTATATTCATTATTTTCATCAAAAACAACATTCGACAATGTGCGCTTCAATTCACCGTCCGAATAAATATAGATTACGTTTGCATCCTTGCCTGTGTTATTTGTCACGGTTACATTATAAAAAGCAGAAGCATGATATTCAGGATCCTCCTCACCTGTACCCGGCGTATCGGGATCCGTTGGCTCAATTGTAATTTCTATGCCCGGATTCGGTTCAACACCCGGCGTATCCGTTCCTGGATCTTCTCCACCCGGAGTGTCTGACTCAGGGTCATTGACATCAGGAAGTACATTAAAGCTGACCGGCTTTTCCTCCCAGTGTGCATAGAGTGTAGCAGGTCCCAGATACATGGTGGTACTCATATTCTGAGACAGGCAGCCATCCGCATTGATCATTTTGATGCCGCCTTCAGCCTGCGTGAAGTAACCGAGGAATTGATAACCATCCTTTTCGGGAAGCGTAATACCTGTTGTTCCATTGACAGGCGTAACGCACGTACTCTCCCGATAAAAACCTGCGGAATACTTTTCATAAACAGCCTCTGTTCCTGCTTTGGTTGCTCCCTGATTATTCAAAGTAACCTGATATACGCCATAAGTATATACCGCAGTCACCGTAGTATCTTCGGTAATATTTGTAATGGTAACAGGATCCCATCCACTGAAGGTGTAACCTTTTCTGGCGGGTTCCCTAATAGCTCCATCTTCTGTGACAAGGCTTGGTGTAGCTGCCGTTACTGTGCTGCCATAAGCCACATGTTTATACTGGGTACGCAGGGAAGTATCGTCACACCCGGGTGCACGATAGGTAACAATGATAGATCTGCCATCTTCCACCGTTACGTCTGTCACATCACTTGCCTCATGATTACTGTCTGCCTGATACATAAACTGATAAGTACCTGCTGACAAGCCACTGATCTCTCCTGCTGCCAACTGCTCAGCTGTCACCTGTTTCCATGTACTGTCTGTGCTCTTTTTATAGAAAAGGTCCGGCCGGTTGGACTGTGCAGCAATCGAAATGGAACCATCCGATCCACCTTTATAGGTTGTAGCAGAGCCTTCCAGACCTGACGGCTTTTCATACTTTCCGTTATCCACCTGGAGTTCTGCCGTATCGGACACTGCTACAATTTCCTGACCGGTAATATTTCTGGTAGAAGTAACCTTGCAGTATACATGATACCCTCCATAGCGCAGTAAATCCATGCTCTCACCCGGGGTATCATCACTAAAGGTATTTACATCCAATCCTGTGATTCGAAGTGTTGCCTTGTTGGCACCTGTTATCGTAACAGGATTACCGGATGCATTCAAAGCACGGCATACCTCATCACCTTCATGTATGCCATTTGTGAGTGCGATGCCATCCTGATTCTGGTATGTCCAGGAACTCTGATTATCCAGTTCTATCTCATAATAGGGTGCCACATACCACTGATAGCTTGCCACATGATTCTTGCTGGTTTCTGCTGAAGCCGTAAACACAGCTCTTTCCCCATATTTAATAGACGGATTCGGAACAGTAATTTCAACCGAGGTTGCGGTCACAGGAGGAAGTTCATACCCCACCGCTGTAATTGTTACATCACCATTGATATACCGTTTTTTAATCTCCAAATCTGCTTTTCTTCTGTTGTCATAAACCTGATATGTATAACCGGTACCCTTGGTAAGCTTGGTAACAACGCCTCTGTCATCCGTAATTGTTACTTCTATATTATCCGGCAACAGATATCTGTCATCCTCGCCTTCAAGTACCAGTGTACCTGTAAATCCGCTTGCATAACCGGCTGCCTCAGCAGCTGTCTTTCCCTGCTTTATTTCATCCGTAGTTGCACCCGGTGTGGTATTTTTAATTACAATATTGGCAAGTGCTTCCGGAACAAGCAGATTGCTGCTTCCGTTTACCTTCTGAACAGAACTGTTATTGGTTACCGACTTATCCGGCTTCGGAACCCAGTTTGCATAGAGTGTAACACTCTCTGTAAATTCTTTTCCTGCACAGCTTGTACTATTCTCAGATCCGATTGACCAATGATCAAATTTCCATCCAGACCGAGTAGGTGGTTGAATTATATTATTTCCTGATGAGTTTTTAACAACAAGTGTTCCATCTTCATTTACGGTAATGCTATTTTGATTACTTGTAACACTCTTTGAATTATTTCCATCTGCAAACTTACCATCTCCAGCTTCCAATTTAGCCGTAATATTTCTCATGACACTGACAGCTGATAAACCCATTTTGGTAGTTTTTGTTACATATTCTCCGGCAGGAATATTGTTTACATACCAGGAAAAAGCAAGTGCTGAATCAGTAACTCCCGTTTCACGATTATTATTGGTAAATACTTTATTAAACTGTGATCCAAAATCTCCATACCAATAAGAGTAAAATGAATCAATTCCAAAATCATTTCCTCTGGTATATAAACGAAACTGCCGGTTAGGATAGGTTGTGCCCGGTCTTGATGTCATAGTCATATAAGATACTCCGCCAGAGGTAGTTGTCTCCGCAATGGTTGCTCCATCGTCCTTTGCAATATCCACATCCGCACTGGTTCCAAAGTACAAACCCGTAGAAAAAGTTGAGGATCCACGATTTTCGAAAATATAGGTAATATCAACCAAGCTTCCTTCCAATGTGCATACCATTGCAACCCAAATATCGGACTCTGGTATCCGAACAAAAGTATCAGCTCCTACAGTATATACCATATCTTTCGATGTACCACCACTATTTCCATTTACTTGAGAAAATGACAGGCCTCCCAGGACAAAACTATGCAAAAACCCCCCTGTATTATATGTAACCATTCCTTCTCCGCCATTATATGGGTATCCCTGTACTTCCAATCGTCCAGTTTTATATTCATAATACACATTGTCATTGTGACTGCTGGTCTTCGCCAATACCCACTTTGCATAATAAGTCTTAGTACTTCCACCTTCTGTGTAAGTATGCTTTGTGACAGGTGTACCTGTGCAGTTAATATTGTCATACCATCCTGCAAACCGTATAGCATCGCTTCCTTTATATGTCGATACACTGCCAGGTAAATCTATAGTCTCATACGCATCCTGCACATAGGTAGAAGTGGCTGTCTTCTCCCAGAAAGGATCCTGAATAGATCCTCCTCTCGTCTTCAGGATTACCTTATTGGGTGGGTTGTCCTCTAAGGAATCTGCCTTAACCTTTACAAAAACAGGTCCTGTAATTTTTTCTCTATGGATAAAAATTGTTCCCAGTTTCGTCTCAGCATTATAGGTATAAGTATAATCTGTTTCCAGCACAAGAGCCGTACCATCCACTGTTATTGTTACATTTCTTTCTCTGGTTGGTATCTCATACCCGTCAATCGCCTTAACTACCGATTCATAATCCTCCTGCGCTTCAACCGTGCCATCCTCCTTCACGTCCACACGGATTGCTGCCATGATATTTTCAGAAAGAGTGCCATCCTCCATCAATTTGTAGGTATTGGCTCCCTCAAGTTCATAGGATACGGATACATAATTCAGCTCTGCCTTAGGATTTTCCTTCGTAATCGTTGCCGCCGAAATCGTCTCATTCTCATCCTCGTATACATAGTACACGTGGTATTCTTTACCCTCTTCCAGATTCTCAAGCTCTGTGCGGTACACAGACAAATCATCACTTCTCTTTAATGTGATATAGTTTATGCCATCACAGGAAGCAGCCAATGCCTCCGCACCGGTAATGGCTTCTCCGATTTCTGCTTTTTGGCCGTCCACTCTTACGGTCACAGTAGCATAGGAATCCTCTTCCTCTTCGCCCTCTGCTGTGAAACTCAGATTTCCATAACGAAGAGTCACATTTATTACGCTTCCCTCATTAGTTGTCACAAGAACAGTGGGACTTCCTGTGCTGAAGGTAACACCATCTGCCAATCTTTCAAAAGTAATGGTATGGCCTCCCCCGTTAAATGTTACCCCCGAAGGGATTTTATTGATGGGTGTCCACTCACTGCTCACTGTAATATCATCCATGATCTTTACACTGAAATTGAGATCTGCAACCGTCATGTTTGTGGCCTGTCCAAGTCCGGTAATACCATCAATGGGATTGGCATCATCGGCATTGACAAGAATCGTAGCAATTTTATTATCGTTCGTTACTGTACCTGCTATATAATCATTCAGCAGATCGCGGTACCGAATCAGCTGCTCTTCATTGTACACAGTGAAATAGGAAGCCGCCTTAGAAGTTCCCTGATAATAGGGAAGAATTACATCTTTTGTTTCCGTTGTGATTACCACAGTATAAATGGAAAAGTGCTCTGCCATAATAGACGCACTATCCTCATCTATATCTGTATCATGGGAAAGTTCTTCCGCCTCCTGATAATCGTCCGACACATAAAAGACTGACAGTTCCTTGTCTTCCTGCTGCTCAGTCTCTATTACCCCGACATTTTTGAAGGTTACGGAAACCTGTCCTTTTGAAGTATCCGGCTCAATTTCTGTTCCGTTTTCATCCCTTATCGTAATGTCAAAAGAATAAGACTGCTCAACCACTGTGGTCACATCCGGAGAGGTCGTCTCATCCTTCTTCTCTGAAACAAGCTGCTCAATTTCAGAAACCTCTGCTTCGTTCGTTATCATTTTTACATCCAGAAATGCACCCGCCGGGAACACACCTGCAGGAGCACAAACAGAAATCTCAATACCATCCAGTATCATTGACTGGGCAAATGCATCTGAAGATGACTGTTCCTTATTTTCAATCACTACCCATATCTCCGGAACAGAAACATCCTCTGCTATGCAATATCCGTCGGGAAGAACGGGCACGTAAACGAAAGCATCCCCCTCCTGCTCGGAAGAAAATACTTCTTTACTGCTTCTGTCCGTATCAAGGACCCATGAAACCGCAATTTCGCTCTCTCCTATCTCTGTTTCCTCATCCCCTGTTTCCTCAATAAAAGGTGTCTCCTCTGTCTCTGTTTCCTCAGTAAGGGGTGTCTCCTCAGCTGCATATACCGTCATGGCAGGGAAAAGGAAATCTGCCACGCGAGCTACAAGGTTCTCCTCCGGTTCTGCTTCCGGTTCTGCTTCATTCTCCTGCTGAGGCTCCGGTTCATTAGGAATCTCCTCCGGTGTCTCTCCTGTTTCAGGATCATTGTTATCCTCTGAACCCGGATTTTCTTCTGTATCCGGTGTTTCCTCCGATCCGGGTGTCTCATTCTCCTCTGAATCCGGCGTCTCTTCTGTTCCGGGTATTTCTTCTGTTTCAGGGGTTGCGCCCTCCTGCGCATCAGGGGTTTCTTCTGCTCCGGGAGTTGCACTCTCCTGCGCACCGGGCGTTTCCTCTGCTTCCGGCGAAGGAGTAGGAGATATTTCCGGTGTAGGACTTGCTGTCTCTTCCGTCTCTTCAGGCTCCTCTGTGTCGCTGTTTTCTTCTGTAACAATTGTTACGTTCAGGGTGTCCGGAAACTGGATTTTGTCCTCCGTCTCTCCCACAGCAAGTTTCTGAAGAAGGATATCTTCATTTAACTCTCCAAACCCGGTGATTACGAAAGCTTCCTCTCCCTCCGATAATCCGGACATAGCAAATGCCGTAATATCAATACTGGTCAGGACCAAAATAACAGACATGGCAAAAGCTAAGCCTCTTGCCAGCTTTTCTCTCATATGGAGCTGGATAAACAAATGCAGGAACATATTGTAGATAAAGATAATTACCACTGTCACTGCAAACATGGGATATTTCAAAAAGGGATGTGTTTTTCCAAAGTCCATGAGAGTATGTATTGTCTTTTTCTTTGCCTGCCTTAAGAAGTCAAAGCTTAATTCAATTTCTCTCTTGTTCTCTTTCATGATCTTCCTCCGAATATGTAATAATACTTTCAAATAAAGGACATTGTTTATGCATGATATCATTCCAGTGTTGCTATGATAGCACGCAAGCCGTAACCAAACCGTAACCAAATTCGTGGTTTTTCGCCTAAAAAACAAAATTTTTTTATTTTTTTCACAAAAAAAGCAGCCGAAATCCGGTTTAAACCGATTTTCGACTGTTTTCCAATCATCTATGTTGTCCTGCATTTCACCAATCATGTACTACACTTTGTTCTTGTCAGGCTCGTGCGATTCCTTTTAAATACTTTTTATAAAAAATAACTTTTTGCTTCTTCCTCCGACAGATGGTATTCCTCCATGATCTCCCTTCGGATCTCCTCCTCGGGTAATTGATTCTTTCTCTGAAGCATAATAATCTTTCTGATGCTTCTATTCAGAGTCTGATTTGTCTGATTTAATACCTGATTCTGTTTATCTATAATATCTTTCTGCTCATCTATGGTTTCTTTCTGCTCATCTATGGTGTCCTGCATTTCATCGATCATATACTGTACTGTGTTTTTGTCAAGCTCATACAATTCCTCTGAAAACATATCCATCACCTCTTCTATGTTCCTGCAGATCATATAGGCTTCATCGTACATTTCCCGAAATTCCGGATGTCTCTCTATAAACCCGGCAAGATGTTCCGGATCATCCTCAGAAAAGAACGTAAGCCATGCATCGCGTCTGTCTTCCTCTTTATTGTGCTGGCTTTTCCGGAAGATGTCAAGAGGGATAAACAGGTATTTCTGCAACAGTTCCAGCCGGATACCCGTATCTGAAGACTGTTCGAAATAGTGATACCATACGTCCGGGAAATTCTTGAACTCCTTCGGGCTTTTTTCAAACAGAACAATGGTATACACATTTTTGATATCAAGATAACTGAACTTCTTTTTCTTCTCGCTCCTTATCCGCTTATACTGTCTGAGAAGAAGGTCTGCAGAATAGCAGGCACTTCTCTGACCCGGAAACAGATACCCCACACGCTGCATTTCCAGGTTCGCTATGCTCCCGTCCTCCAGCTGTACCACAATATCCATGATGACAAGGGAACTCTCATCCGCTATCCTGGTGGAATCCGCCGGCAGCTCATGAAGCACCTTTACTTTCTGTCCCAGCATACAGGAAAGAAAATCGTTCATTCTGTCTGCATGCCTGTCGGGATTCATCAGTTCCTTGAAAAAGCTGTCCCTGAGCATTTTATGCCCCTTCACTCCCGTGCATCTGTTTAAGAATTCCTCCTGCTGTTCTGCCGTCCAGCTGTCAAATTTCTCTTCCAGCTCCTTTTTCCTTCCGATCTCCGAAAGGATTTCGTTCCTTTCCCATACCAGCGGGAAATATTGTTTTAAGTTTTTTGCCATAGGCTGTTTTCCTCCTCTGTCTCTTATTTGAACAAATCTTAAAGTTTTTGAGAAACTCCGGCAGAACCTGCCTGAATGTGCGGAATGCACACTGTTATGATTTTTGATAATTGATTCAGATAAGTTTATCGTGATACTTTATTTATAATATTTCTCATAAATCTCTTCTATATCATCCGTTCCCACTGCTTTGATTGCGTCATAGATTTTTCCGATGATTTCTGCGCCTTCCTCCAGCATTTCTGCTGTTTCTTCCACGGTAAGACCTTTCTGATACTTCTTACAAGTCTGCTGAATCAGTTTTTGCACTTCGCCATTTGCCGTTGCATCTCGCTTTGTCAGCTCAAGACGTCTCTCAAATGTATAATCCAGTGTCATTACCTTCACCACCTCATCTCTGCGCTCTGTCAGAAACTCCTTAAGCACATTCTCAAAAATATTGCTTGTAAATTTCCTCTATATCATCCGCTCCGGCCTCTTTGATTGCATCATAGAGGC